>DASUXP010000143.1:0-5103 GCA_036377835.1 Sphingomicrobium sp.
GCCTATCTCACCATGCCCGCGGACCGCTCGATAACCGAAGGCGCGCAAAAGAGGCTGCAGGTGCTGGCCGAGCTCGACAGCCTCGGTGCGGGCTTTCAGCTTGCCAGCCACGACCTCGACATCCGCGGCGCCGGTAACCTGCTCGGCGACGAACAGTCGGGGCACATCAAGGAGGTCGGGTTCGAGCTCTACCAGTCGATGCTTGAGGACGCGATCGTCGAGCTGAAGGCGGGCGGCGCGCCCCGCCCGGAGGAGTTCACGCCGCAGATCAGCATCGACGCGCCGATCCTCATACCCGAGCATTATGTCCCCGACCTCGACCTCCGCATGGGACTCTACCGACGCCTCGGCGACCTCGAGGACCGGCAGGCGATCGACGCTTTCGCCGCCGAGCTGATCGACCGCTTCGGCGCGCTGCCCGAGGAAACCGCCAACCTGATGAAGATCGTCGAGGTGAAGCTCAACTGCCGCGCGGCGAGCATCGCCAAGCTCGACATGGGACCAAAGGGCGCGGTGATCACCTTCGCTCCGAGCGGTTTCCCCGACCTTGCCGGTCTGCTCGGCTATATCGAGCGCCTGAAAGGCGCGGCGAGGCTCCGTCCCGACAGCAAGATGACCGTCAGCCGCGACTGGCCAACTGCTGAAGCGCGGCTCAACGGCGCGCTGCAGCTCTCTCGCGGCCTCGCCCGGGTCGCGGCCGCCGCAGCCCCGGCGAACAAGGAGCTCGAGCCAGCCTAGGCGGGCTTCACGAACTTGTAGGCGAACTGGCTGGTGCGCCCGCGCACCGACTTGTCGAACACCGGGATGTCGAGCGGGTCGGCGGGATTCGCGAGCACCTTGCTCTCGCCGGCAAAGCGGAAGCCGGCGCCCTCGACGATCCTGCGCACCGCCGCGGGGTCGATCCGGTGCAGCGTGTCGGTGTCGGTAAGGCCCCGCCCCGACTTCGCCGCATGGTCGACGATCATGAAAGTTCCGCCGGGCTTGAGGATCTTGAAGGCGTCGCGGGCGAGCTGTGCGGGATCGCCCTTGCCCATGAACTCGTCGGGATAATCGTGGAAGTTCTGCGAGGTCCACACGACGTCGAGCGGCTCGGGCGCGGTCAGCTCGGTGGTCGGCTCGACCAGGGCGACGATGTTGCCGTAATGTTTGTCGGCCGACAGCTGGCGCAGCGTCTGGACGTTCCCCATGGCGGTGCGCGCATAGGCCTGCGGCCACACCGCATAGACCTTGCCCTCGGGGCCGACGATCTTGCTGAAGATGCGCGTCCAGTAGCCGGTGCCCGGGATCAGGTCCAAGACCTTGTCGCCCGGCTTCACGCCGGCGAGGGCGATCAGCGGGCCGGGCTTGCGCCGCGCATCAGCGGCCTCGCGCTGGTCCTTGCGCAGCGGATCGGCGAGGGCCTTGTCCAGAGCCGCCTGCGAGAATTGCCGCGGCGCCTCCGCCTTCTGGCAGCCGGCCAGCAACGCGAGCGCCATTGCGCCGATCAGCACCGTCGATTTCATGAGCGACTCCCTTTGCAGGGCCTGGAGCACGGGAAGCGCGAGCGCACCCGCGCTTTTCGACCAATGGCCTAGGCAGCTTCGACCTGCGCCGCTCCGACGAAGCGGGTCAGCTCTTCCTGCGTCAGCGCTCCGGCGCCGAGGAAACCCTGGTAGAGGTCGCAGCCCCAATCTGCGAGCAGCGCCAGCTGGGCGGTGCTTTCGACCCCCTCGACCACCACCTTCAGGTCGAGCTCGCGGGCGAGGCGGATCATCGCCCGGACGACGATCCGGTCACGCTCTCCGCCGACAATGTCGGCGATGAGCCCGCGATCGATCTTGATCGTGTCGAGCGGGAGCGTTGTCAGATAAGCGAGGCTCGCATAGCCGGTGCCGAAATCGTCGATCGCGACCTTGATCCCCGCCGCGCGAAGGCGCGCCAGCCGGGCGGCAACGCAGTCCTGGTCGACGAGCAGCGCATTTTCGGTGATTTCGACCGTGACCCGCGCCGGGTCGATCCCGGCAGCCTGCATCTCGTCGAGCAGCCACTGGTCATAGCCTTCGCGCGAGATGTCTTCGGGCAGCAGGTTGAGCGAGAGGTCGAGGCCCTTGAGCGGCCCTTCCCACACCGCGGCGCAACGCAGCGCCTTGCGCTGGATGAGCCGCGACAGGCGCTCCCCAAGGCCCGCGGCGGCGGCCCGCGCGAACAGTGCTTCCGCCGAGGGCGAGATCGACGACCTCGCCAGCGCTTCCGCCCCGGCGATGCGCCCGGTCAAAGGCTCGATCTGCGGCTGATAGAGGACATCGACCTGCTCGTGCGCGATGACCGCCTCGAGGAAGGTATCCCGTGTAGGCGCCGCGGGCACGGGCGCCGGGCGGTCGGACGCCCGCCTGCCCCAGTCCAATACGCTGTCCCACTTGAACATGCTGCCGGCGTAACGCCTCGGCGGAAGGCCCGGAAGCGCCCGCTCCTCCGCAGGCCCGAAACGGGACAGTGACGCGGGCGCCCCGAAAGCCTATCCTCGGCTCAGTCGAAGCAGCGCGAGGAACAGCCGGTTGAGCGCAGACGCGCCCCGTCCGTCGGAAGAGGATCGAGCGGAGGACCTCCGCGGCCTCGGCATCGGCCTCCTCACCTCCAACCGCGAATCCGCCCAGGCTGCCCAGGCGCTGCTGCGGCAACGTTACCGCTTCGCCGAGCCGGCAGAGGCGACGACCTTCGTCGCGCTCGGCGGCGACGGGTTCATGCTCCACATGCTGCACCGAATGCTCGCCGGCGAATGCCCGCACGCGCCGGTTTTCGGCATGAATCGCGGCACCGTCGGCTTCCTCATGAACGAGTGGCGGCTTGACAGTCTCGCCGGTCGCATCGAGCGCGCTAAGGCGATCCGCGTTGCCCCCCTGGAGATGCGCGCGACCACGGTCGGCGGCCAGACCTTCGCCCACGCCGCGATCAACGAAGTGTCCCTGCTCCGCGAAACACGCCAGACGGCGAAGATCGAGATTTCCGTCAACGGCCGGGTCGCCTTGCCCGAGCTCGCCTGCGACGGCGTGCTCGTCGCGACCCCGGCCGGCTCGACCGCCTACAACCTCTCCGCCCACGGGCCGATCCTGCCGCTCGCCGCGAAGATGCTCGCGCTGACCCCGATCAGCCCCTTCCGCCCGCGGCGCTGGTCGGGCGCAATCCTTCCCGACGACACCGCCGTTTGCTTCCGCATCCTCGAGGCCGAGAACCGCCCCGTCTCCGCGGTCGCCGACCAGATCGAGGTGCGCGACGTGGCCAAGGTCGAGGTCAAGCTCGATCGGGAGCAATCGCTGACCTTGCTGTTCGACCCCGAGCACGCGCTCGACGAGCGCATCGCCATGGAGCAATTCATTACCTGACCCCCTCCGGGGGAGAGGGTTAGGCCTTGCGTTTAGGGCCTTCTTCGCTATCTAGCGCGCGCTGCCCTTACGGGGCTGCTCCCCGGTAGCTCAGCGGTAGAGCATCCGACTGTTAATCGGACGGCCGCCTGTTCGAATCAGGCCCGGGGAGCCATTTTTCCAACGCAGTTCCGGAACCCTTTCGCGCCTTCGCCATCGAATAAGCGAAGGAGGAATTTCGGACGTGGGCCAATCGACTGCCGCTTCAGGACCGGACTTTTCACAAGGGATCGCGCTCGCCGACATTCCCGCCGAGGGGACGCTCGCGGGCCGGGTCGGCGACGAGCCCGTGCTTCTTTCACGTCTTGGCGGCGAGCTGTTCGCGGTCAGCGCAACCTGCACCCATTATGGCGGGCATCTCGGCGACGGCTGCAGCGGCAGCGACACGGTCCGCTGCCCGCTCCACCACGCCTGTTTCGACCTTCGCACCGGTGCTGCGCTGCGGGCGCCTGCGCTCGACCCGCTCGATCGCTGGCTGGTCGAGACCGAAGGCGACCGCGTGCTGGTCTGGCGCAAGCTCGAGACTCCTGCGGACCACGCGCGGACAAGTCCGACGGATGTGGCGAGAATCGTGATCGTCGGCGGCGGAGCCGCGGGGCTCGCCTGTGCAAGCGAGTTGCGGAGGCTCGGCTTCGACGGAACCATCACGATCCTTAGCGCGGACGCGGACCCGCCCTGCGATCGGCCGAACCTGTCCAAGGATTATCTCGCGGGAAGCGCACCGGAAGAATGGCTGTGGCTTCGCGGCGACGACTGGTACGCTGAGAATGCGATCGACTTGCGGCTTGGGACGGACGTCAAGGCCGTCAACGCCGAGGAGCAGATCGTCACCGTGGCCGCGGGAGAGCGCATCCCGTTCGACCGGCTGCTGATCGCCACCGGCTGCGAGCCCAACCGGCTGGCCGTGCCCGGCTTCGACAGACCGGAAGTTTTCACCTTGCGCTCGGTCGGCGATGCGCGCGCCATCGCCGATGCAGCACGGCCGGGAAGCCGCGCGGTCATCATCGGCGCGAGCTTCATCGCGCTCGAAGCAGCGGCCGCCCTTCGCAAGCGCGAGGTCGGAGTCGACATCGTGTCCGTCGAGGAGGTTCCGCTCGACCGCGTGTTCGGGGCCGAGATCGGAGCCCAGATCCAGCGCCTTCACGAGCGAAATGGCGTTCGCTTCCACCTGAGCTCCGTCGCCAGCGGGTTCGACGGCGAATCGGTGAAGCTCGCCAGGGGCGAGTCCATCCCGGCGGATTTCGTGGTGGTCGGGATCGGCGTTCGTTCAAGAACGACGGTTGCCCAGCTCGCCGGAGCGGCAATCGACAATGGCGTGATCGTCGACCGCCATCTGGAGACGACGGTCCCTCGCATTTATGCCGCGGGCGACATTGCCGCTTATCCCGATCCGCTCAGCGGGCAGCGGATACGGATCGAACATTGGGTGACCGCCGAGCGCCAGGGCCAGGCAGCCGCGGCCAACATGCTTGGCCTCGGCCAGCGCTTTGACGCCGTTCCATTCTTCTGGACCGAGCAATATGGCGTCACCATCCGCTACGTCGGCCGGGCGAGCGGCTGGGACACCGTCGCACTCGAAGGCGACTTCGAAAGCGGCTCGCTCGTCGCCCGCTATTTCGCCGACGGAGTGCACTGCGCGACAGCCACGCTCGGGCGCGACCGCGTCAATCTCGAAGACGAGCTGTCGCTCGAACATCGTATCCAC
>DASUXP010000144.1:0-4055 GCA_036377835.1 Sphingomicrobium sp.
CCTGGGTCCTTCTCGCTTACCTGATCGCCGGGGTCTGCTTCATCCTCGCGCTGCGGGGGCTTTCCAGTCCCGAAAGCAGCCGCCGCGGCAATCTCACCGGTATGATCGGGATGACGATCGCGGTGGTGACCACGCTCGCCACGCATAGCCTGGCGACTATCCCGGAAATCGTCGTGGCGATGATCATCGGCGGCGGCGTTGGCATCGTGATCGCACGCAAGATCCAGATGACTGCCATGCCCCAGCTCGTCGCGGCCTTCCACAGTCTGGTCGGAATTGCGGCCGTGCTCGTCGGTGCGGCGGCCTACCTCAACCCCGAGGCCTTCGGGATCGCCAGCGGCGCGGTCGGGAGCACCTTTTACCTCGGAATGGGAGCGGTGGGCGACGCGCTCGCAAGCGGTCCATCAGCGATCATCAATCCGGTCAGCCGAATCGAGATGGGCCTGGGCGTAGCCATCGGCGCCATCACCTTCTCGGGTTCGGTGATCGCCTTCCTCAAATTGAACGGCAACATGTCGGGCAAGCCGATCCTGCTGCCGGCGCGCCACGTGATCAATCTCGGTACCCTGGTGGCGATCCTGCTGCTGATCGCCTGGTTCACGCAGGATCAGAGCCCGTGGGTCTTCTGGACCGTCGCGGCCCTGAGCTTCGCCATCGGCTTCCTGCTGATCATCCCGATCGGCGGCGCCGACATGCCGGTCGTGATCTCGATGCTGAACAGCTATTCGGGCTGGGCCGCGGCGGCGATGGGCTTCACGCTCCACAACACGGCGATGATCATCACCGGCGCGCTGGTTGGAAGCTCGGGCGCCATCCTCAGCTACATCATGTGCCGGGCGATGAACCGCAGCTTCATCTCGGTGATCGCCGGCGGCTTCGGCGGAGACGCGGTCGCCGGCGGCGCGGCGGCGGCGATCGACCGGCCGTACAAGCGCGGCTCGGCCGAGGACGCCGCCTTCCTGATGAGCCAGGCCGACCAGGTGATCATCGTCCCCGGCTACGGAATGGCGGTCAGCCAAGCGCAGCACGCGCTGCGCGAAATGGCCGACCAGCTGAAGGAGCAGGGCGTGCGCGTGAAATACGCCATCCATCCCGTGGCCGGCCGCATGCCCGGGCATATGAACGTACTGCTGGCCGAGGCCAACGTGCCCTATGACGAGGTGTTCGAGCTGGAGGACATCAACAGCGAGTTCGCCCAGACCGACGTCGCCTTCGTCATCGGCGCCAACGACGTCACGAACCCCGCGGCCAAGACCGACAAGAGCTCGCCGATCTACGGAATGCCGGTGCTCGACGTGGAGAAGGCGCGGACGGTTCTGTTCGTGAAGCGCTCGATGGGGGGCGTCGGCTATGCCGGAGTCGACAACGAGCTGTTCTACCGCGACAACACCATGATGCTCTTGGCCGACGCCAAGAAAATGGTCGAGGAGATCGTCAAGGCCCTCGGCTGAGTGAAGCGTCTGCCGTCCGCGGCCAGTGCGTGGCGCCGAACTGGCGCTCAACCAGAACAGGGGGGAAAGCATGACGATTCAAACGACCGCACGCGCCGTGCTGCTGCTCGGCGCCGCGACTCTGCTCGTCGCTTGCGGCAAGCAGCAGGTGGCTGGGAACGACAGCGCCAACGCCGCCACCAATGCGCCGGCGACCACGCAGACCTCCAACGGGGCGGCGCCGATGACGCCCGCCGCGGCGCCTGGCACCTTCTCCGCCGATTACATGGTCGGCAAGTGGAGCGCGATGGACGAGGATTGCACGCACACCATCGAGTTCATGAAGGACGGCACGGTCACGACTCCGATCGGCACCGCCAAATGGACCATCGCCGGCGACAAGCTCAGCTTCGATTATGGCGACGGGTCGAAGCCGACCACGTCGGCGATCAAGGTGCTGAGCCCCGACCGCATCGAGATCACCCGCGAATCGGGCGGTACGGAAACGGAGAAGCGCTGCTCCTAGCCGCGCTTATTCTCGGGGGAGGTGGATGTCGGCGAGCATGCAGCGCAGGCTGCCGCCGCCGACCGCCTCGATCGTGGGGATGGCTGCGTCGATCAGCTCGCCGAACCGCTCCAGCGTGCGGCGTTGGGCGGGGGTGAAGCTCGCCAGCGCCGCCGACGAGAGGGCGATCAGCGGCTGGCCGTCGCGGCCGCGGAGCTCGATGAGGTTGCAGGCGAATTGCTGCAGCTGGTCGAAATCGACCTCGACGATCTCCCGGCCGCTCGCCTCGATCTCGTCCTTGAGCAGCTCGCGATATTCCGGCGCGACGGTGTCGGTGCAGAGGACCGCGAAGCGGCTGCCGAAGGTGAGCAGCACATTGGTGTGGTAGATCGGCCGGCCCGATCGGTCGCGGGCGTCGAACACCAGGGTCGAATAATCGAGCCGGTCGTCGAAGTCGGCGATGACCACCGCGTCGGTGCGCGGGCCGAGGCTGGCGAAGGCGCGCCGGGCCGGACGGTCGAGGACGAGGCTGCCGGTGCCCTCGAGGTAATGGCGGTGGCGCTCGTGGAAGCTCAGGTCGACCATCTTTCGCACTGCGAAGCCGCTCGCCTCGAGAAGGGCGGTGAGCCCGTCGACGTTGCGCTCGATCCGCCGCGCCTCGGTGGCCATCGGGTAGAGCACGAGCGTGCCGTCGGCATGGAAGGAGACCCAGTTATTGGGGAAGATCGCGTCGGGCCTCGGCGGCTGCGGTGCGTCGTCCAGGATCAGCACTTCGATTCCGGCGCGCGACAGCCGCTCGACGACCTCGTCGAACTCGCGCAACGCCTGCTCGTGCGCGTCCTTGCCCGCCGCTCCGGCGAAGACGTTCGTTTCCGCCGCCTCGGCATGAAAACCGAAGGCAGCGGGACGGACCATGAGCACGGAATTGCTGGTCGCGGGATCGCTTGTCATGGCCCCTTGTCGGCCGCTCGGGCGGAGCTTGGCAACCGTTTGGCGCAAATCGATTCATTTTTCGTAAAATCAAAAGTTTACCGCTTGCCGCAGAGGGCAAGTTGCTGACAAAGCTGGGCCGGCGGGGCGCCGATTCCATCAACATCGGGCAGCGCCGCGTTGGATCGGATGAGCGCCGGCGGGGGCGCTGATTTGGGGGGCATGCAGTTGCGCAAGCTGGGCATCATCGGCGGGACGAGCTGGTCGTCGACCGCGCTTTACTACGATCATATCAACCGCGGCGTCGCCCAGCGCCTCGGCAGTCTGCACAGCGCCACGCTGGTCATCGAGAGCCTCGACCTTGCGCCCATCGCCGCGATGGAGCTGTCGGGCGACTGGGACGGGGTCGCAAAGGCCGAAATCGAGGCGGCCAAGCGGCTCCAGGCGGCCGGCGCCGAAGGCCTCGTGATCGCCTCGAACACCGGCCACAAATGCTATGACGCGGTCGCGGCCAACATCGACGTGCCGGTGCTGCACATCGGCGATGCCACCGCCGAGCGGCTGGTGGCGGACGGACGCAGCCGGGTCGCGCTGCTCGGCACGCGCTTCACCATGACCGAGCCGCATGTCCGCAGCCGCCTCGAATCGCGCGGGATCACGCTTGCCTCGATCGAGGCCGGCTGGATCCGCGAGGTCGACCGGATCATCTTCGAGGAGCTCGCCGCCGGCCGCGTCGTCCGCGACAGCCAGCGCAAGCTCAAGACCTTGATCACCGAGCTCGCCAAGCAGAAGGTGCAGGCGGTGGTGCTCGGCTGCACCGAGCTGGTGCTGGCGGTGGATGTCCGTGCCAACGTGATCCCGGTCTATGACACGACGGCGATCCACTCACGCGCCGCGGTCGAGTGGATGCTGGCCGAGGAAGAAGAGGCGAGGGCGGCGGCTTAATCGTCATTGCGAGGAGCCGGAGGCGACGCGGCAATCCAGGGGGCGCGCTGCTGGATTGCTTCGCTGCGCTCGCAATGACGGCGGTCGGGCCTTAAATCGCTTTCGTGAGCAAGGCCGACCGACCCGATCATCCCCGTTCGTCCGAGCGGTTCAACGAGGAGCAGGCGACCTATGCCGTGCGTGGCGCTGACCAGCCCGACCTCGAAAAAGGCGTCGCCGCAATCCGCGAGGTGCTGAAGACGCTG
>DASUXP010000145.1:0-4133 GCA_036377835.1 Sphingomicrobium sp.
GTACCTGCTCCAGGAGCGGCTCGGGGAAGCGGCGGTCAACCGCGCTTTGGCGCGCTTCGACGCGCGCTTCCGCTTCAAGGGCGCGCCCTATTTGCGATCGGTCGACCTGATCGACGAGTTCCGCAAGGAGGCGAAGACCCCCGAACAGCAGCAGCTGATCACCGACCTGTTCGAGAAGATCACGCTCTACGACCTCAAGGTCGCCGATGCGGCGACCCGCAAGAACGGCAACGGCTGGACGACGACGATCACCATCGCCGCGAACAAATATTACGCCACCGGGAAAGGGGTGGAGACGCGCACCAAGCTCGACGAGCCGATCGAGGTCGGACTGTTCACCGCGCGGCCCGGGCTGGGCGCCTTCTCGCAGAAGGACGTCATCCTGATGGGCCGCGAGCGGCTCCACGACGGTAGCCAGCGAATCACCCTGCACAGCACACGGAAACCGGAGTTCGCCGGCGTCGACCCCTATAACTTCTACATCGACCGCAACAGCGACGACAATGTGAAGCCGGTCACGGCCTCCTGAGCCGCCGGTCCTGCCTAGGAAGCGCCGGGCGAGGCGAATATTGCCCAGACGAGGACGGCTATCGTCAGGCCGGCATAGATCAGCAAGGCCGAATAGTGGCTGAGAGGCGGCCGAATCCTGGACCGGTGATCGGCGGAGAACCGGTCGAGTCTCGGCGCCAGTTGCTCATCCGAAAGCATCAGCGCGGTGTCGAGCGCGGTGAGTTCAGGGTAGAGGTTGATGAGGCGCGCCAGTTGGCCCTCGCTGAGGTTCGGATAGCGCGCGATGAGCTCGCGTGCGTCCTTGAGCGGCGTTGAGATAGGCCATCGAAGGGGTTCGGTTGGCAGTGCCCTGGCACTGTAAGCTGAAGACATGATGCTCGTCCTTTGCGAGTGGGCGAGCCGTGTGGGGAAGCGAAGCGGCGACTGATTGCCGACGCTGATTGCGTTTCCGGATATTCCCTAAGCGAAGTCCGGCTCACGACGACTCCGCCCTCGGATCGGGAGTCGTGCGGTGCTGCTGCCGGGGTGCAGTGGAGTTGACCTCTTCATGATCTTCATATGGGGTCACGGACCGCATAATTCAAAGCGCCGGATCGGCCGCCAGGCACTCGATGAAGCTGCGGCTCCTCAGCGATGCGACGGGCCGGCTTTGGCGCCAAGCTTTGCTCGAGCCGCTGACACTGACCGATGAGCTGAAGACCTTGCTCGCGAGGGGCGACTGAGGATGGAGGCCCGAGCCGGAATCGAACCGGCGTGCAAGGATTTGCAGTCCTCTGCGTAACCACTCCGCCATCGGGCCCGAGGCGATCGCCGCCCTTTGAGGCGAGGTTGCGGCGCGGGTCAAGGCCCGGTGCTCGATCAGGTGGCGATGGCTCGCCCGGCGCACAAGGGCCACAGCCGCTCGTCTTTCGACCAACGGGAGTTGGCGGGGAAGCAGGCTGTCGATAAGACCGGTCGCCCGGGGTCGCTCCGGACAGGCTTGAACTTCGAGTGTATTACCGGCATATAACAGCTATGACCGTCCAAACCCCGATTCCCGACTATGCGGCCGCCCGGCGGGCGATGATCGAGAGCCAGCTGCGGCCGGTCAGAGTCACCGACCCGGCGGTGCTGGATGCGATGGCCAAGGTGCAGCGCGAGCGCTTCCTGCCCAGCCACACGCGTCCACTCGCTTATGTCGACCGGGCGGTGGGGATGGGAGACGGGCGCTTCCTTCCCGCGGCGTCGGTGCTGGGGCAGCTGCTGACGCAGATGACGCCGGAGATCGGGCAGCGCGCACTCGTGGTCGGCTCGGGCACCGGCTATCCGGCGGCGATCCTCAAGGCGATGGGGCTCGAGGTGGTGGCGCTCGAAAGCTCGAAAGAGCTTGCCGCCGCTGCCCGCGATTTGGGCATCGAGACGGTCGAGGGGCCGCTCGCCGCCGGGCACAGGAAGGGCGCGCCCTACGACCAGATCCTGCTCGACGGCGCGGTCGAGTATCTTCCCGACGCGATCGTCGAGCAGCTCGCCGACGGCGGGCGGCTGGGGACGGCGCTGGTCGATCGCGGGGTCGCCCGGCTGATCGTCGGGCGCAAGGCGGGCGGGGCCTTCGGCTATCTGTCGGTCGCCGACGCGGGGACTCCGGCCCTGCCCGGCTTCAAGCGCCCGCGGGCATTCACATTCTGACGAGGATTTGAGCGGGTGGTTCGCAAGCTTCTTACCGGAACGCTGGTTGCTGCGCTGCTGGCCGGAACGGCATCGGCCGACACGCTGCGCGATGCGCTGGTCTCGGCCTATCATACCAACCCGACGCTGGGCGCGCAGCGCGAGACACTGCGCGCGACCGACGCCGGAGTGGCCATTGCCAAGGCCGCCGGGCGCCCGCAGGTC
Source organism: Sphingomicrobium sp. (assembly GCA_036377835.1). Classification (GTDB taxonomy): domain Bacteria; phylum Pseudomonadota; class Alphaproteobacteria; order Sphingomonadales; family Sphingomonadaceae; genus Sphingomicrobium. Next base: position 2,380 of record DASUXP010000145.1, read on the forward strand.
AGCGGCACGCTCGGCGTCAACCGCGACCTGACGCGCAGCGGAATCCTCGACGTCGGCGGCAAGGGCCCCTCGGTCTCCGCCGGGGTTGATATCAGTTATCCCTTGTTCAACGGCGGAAGCGTGCGCAACGGCGTCCGCGCCGCCGAGACCCGCGTCGAGGCGGGCCGGGCCACCCTGCGCGCGGTCGAGAGCGACGTGTTCACCCTCGCCGTCTCATCCTACATGGACGTGATCCGCGACCGCGCGATCGTCGAATTGAACCAGAACAACGTGAAGGTCCTGCAGACCAACCTCGAGGCGACTCAGGATCGCTTCGAGATCGGCGACCTCACCCGCACCGACGTCGCCCAGTCCGAGGCGCGCCTGCAGCTCGGCCGCTCCCAGCTCGCCGCGGCGCAGGGCCGGCTGACCGCCAGCGAGGCGACCTATCGCGAAGTCATCGGCCATGCCCCGGGGCAGCTCGCCCCGCCCCCGCCGCTTCCGCCGCTGCCGGCGAGCGAGGACGAGGCGGTGCGGATCGCGCTCGCCAACAACCCCGACCTCATCGCCGTCACCCGCCAGGCGACCGCCGCCGGCTACGACGTCCGAGTCGCCGCCGCGGGCCGGCTGCCGACCCTCTCGGCGGTCGCCAGCGGTACGTATATCAACGACATCGGCGGGGGCGTCGGGCCGAACAGTGGCACGACCACCACCGCCGGGCTCAACGCCCGAATCCCGATCTTCCAGGGAGGCCTCCCCGCGGCCCGGGTGCGCCAAGCGCAGGCGCAGGAAGGCAATCTGCTGGAACAGGTCGTCGGCACCGAGCGCGCGGTCGTCTCGACCACCCGCGCCGCCTTCGCCTCCTATGACGCGGCGCAAAAGGCGATTCAGGCGAACACCGTCGCGGTGCAGGCCAACGAGCTCGCGCTGGAAGGCAACCGCGCCGAGCAGAGCGTCGGCACGCGCACCATCATCGAGGTGCTGAACGCCGAGCAGGAGCTCTTGAACTCGCAGGTCGCGCTGGTGACCGCCAAACGCGACGCCTATGTCGCCGGCTTCCAGCTGCTGAACGCGATGGGCCAGGCCGAGGCCCAGGATCTCGGGCTAGACGGCGGGCCGCTCTACGACCCGCTCGGCAATTACCGCCGCGTGGCGAACAACTGGAGCGACTGGGCGATGGACCCGCGGCACCTGCCGGTCTCGACCCGCACCGTCAGCCCGCAGGAGATGCCGCAAAACCCGGCGGTCACGCCGCAGCTCATCCCCGGCACGACGCTGACCGAGCCGGTGACCACCTCAGGCGTGACTCAGCCGCCCCAATAAGCGATATCGCGCCCCATGCAGTCAGGCGGACGCGAACCCTCGATGGAAGACATCCTCGCCTCGATCAAGAAAGTGATCGCCGAAGAGAAGGAGCTGCGCGCCTCGGTGAGGCCGGTCGGCTCGGTCGAGGACGAGCACTTGCCCGAGGACAGCGCGAGCGGCGACGAGGACGACGTGCTCGAGCTCGACCAGCCGGTCGGTCAGCCGCTCGCTCCGCCGGCCGACCTCGGGCCACCGCTGCTCGACGAGGGAGTCGCCGGCCACAGCCGCGAAGCGCTCGAGCAACTGCAGACCATTGCCGCCAGCGTCCCCGCCGCGCCCCAGGTCAACCCGCTCGAGGAGATGGTGCGCGAGATGCTGAAGCCGATCCTCAAGCAATGGCTCGACGAGCATCTGCCGCAGATGGTCGACGAGCATGTGAAGCGCGAGATCACGCGGATCACCGGACGGCC
>DASUXP010000146.1:0-2187 GCA_036377835.1 Sphingomicrobium sp.
CGCGACGGCGCGGTTCAGGATCAGATCGAGGACACGGTGAAGGATGCGATCCTTCGCGCCCGCGCGCTGACGCCGAAGGGCGAGAGCGCCGAGGAATGCGACGATTGCGGCGAGCCGATCCCGAAGAAGCGGCGCGAGGCGCTGCCCGGCGTGCGCACCTGCATCGCCTGCCAGTCGGAACGCGACAAGGCGGTGGTGCATTCGACCATCAACCGCCGCGGCAGCAAGGACAGCCAGCTGCGCTAAGCCCCTCCCCTTGATGGGGAGGGGTTGGGGCGGGGTGATCGTCGGCGTAGAGCGCGACGCATGAAGCATCATCCGCCACCCGGCGCGATCCAACGTGCACGGCGTCTCAGAAAGGAGATGACGAACGCTGAACGTAAGCTTTGGCGCATCCTCAGGGAATTTTTCGCCGACTGGCACTTTCGGCGCCAAGTCCCCTTGCGACATTTCATTGCCGATTTCGCGAGCCATCGGTGAAGCTGGTAATTGAAGTCGATGGCGGCCAGCACGACCCGGCAACGGACCTGCCGCGGACACGTGTCATCGAAGACGAGGGGTATCGCGTCCTGCGCTTCTGGAACAATGACGTGCTTGGCAATCCGGACGGCGTTTTCACTATGATCGAAGCTGCGCTGCACGACCGTCACACCACCCCTGCCCCTCCCCATCAAGGGGAAGGGGAATAATGGCAAAGCGGAAATCCGCAGGACTGCCCAGCCGCAAGCAGATCCTCGACTTCATCGCGTCCTCCGACCAGCCGGCGGGGAAGCGGGAGATTGCTCGGGCGTTCGGGTTGAGCGGACAGGACAAGATCGACCTGAAGCGCCTGCTCAACGACATGGCCGACGAGGGGCTGATCGACCATTCGCGTGGCCGCGCCTTCCATCAGGCTGGAGGGGTGCCCAAGGTGACGGTGCTGCGCGTCGCGCAGGTGGACGACAGCGGCAACGTGTTCGCTGTGCCCGAGCAATGGCATGCCGAGACGCCGCCGCCGCGTCTGCGGGTGGTCGAGCGCGGCAAGCGGGGCGCGCTCGGCATCGGCGACCGCGTGCTGTGCCGGACCGAGGAGAAAGGGCAGGGCTGGCTCGCCCATCCGCTGAAGAAGCTGGCGCGCGCGGCGGAGCTGGTGCTCGGAGTCGTCCGCCAGGAGGGCGAGCGCTTCTGGCTGTCGCCGGTCGACAAGCGCGAACGGCGCGAGCTGTACATCAGCGAGCTGAAGGACGCCGTTCCCGGCGACCTCGTGCTGTGCGAGGTCAGCGGTCGGCCGCCGCGAGTCAGCGCGCGCGTCGATGCCGTGCTCGGGGACCCGTTCGCGCCGCGCAGCTTCAGCCTCATCGCAATCCACAAGCACGGTCTCCGCGCGGAGTTCGCTCAGGAAGCGATCGACGAGGCGCATCGCGTGGCGAAGCAGCCGCTCGGCGAGCGCGAGGACCTGACGCACCTGCCCATCGTCGCGATCGACCCCGAGGACGCGCGCGACCATGACGATGCGATCTGGGCCGAGACCGACGGCGAGGGCGGGTGGAACGCAATCGTCGCTATCGCCGACGTCAGCTTCTACGTCCGCCCCGGCTCCGAGCTAGACCGCGAGGCCCGCGCGAGAGGCAACAGCGTCTATTTCCCCGACCGCGTCGTGCCGATGCTACCGGAGGAGCTCTCCGCCGACATCTGCTCGCTGAAGGAAGGCGAGGACCGCGCGGCGATGGCCTGCCACCTGAAGATCGGGAAGGACGGCGCGCTCAAGGAATGGCGCTTCACTCGCGCCAAGGTGCGGATCGCCGCGAACATCGCCTATGAGGATGCGCAGGCGGCGATCGACGCGGCGGAAGAGGAAACGGTCGATGTGTCCTCGCCGGTCTGCTTCATGCCACCGGTCGAGGGCCGGGTCCCGCGAGAGATCGTCGACAAAGCGCTGAAGCCCCTGTGGGCCTGCTGGCGGGCGCTGTTCGCCGCGCGGCAGAAACGCGACCCGCTCGAGCTCGACCTGCCCGAGCGGCGCGTCATGCTCGATGAGAAGGGCCGCATCACGTCCATTGCCCCGCGCGACCGGCTCGACGCGCACCGGCTGGTCGAGGATTATATGATCGCCGCCAATGTCGCCGCGGCCCGCGCGCTCGAGGCGAAAAAGGCGCCGGTCATGTACCGCGTCCACGAAGCGCCGAGCCGCGAGAAATTGGTCGCGCT
>DASUXP010000147.1:0-5329 GCA_036377835.1 Sphingomicrobium sp.
GCAATGCCGAGCGGGATCGCCCAATAGGGCAGTTGCGTCGGAACCCTGACCACCCGGGCGCGCCGCGCCACGGCCTTCGACGTATCGAGGCTCCAGCCGAGCACCTTCAGATAGACGTCCATCCACTTCCACGCGGCGTGCGGCTGGATGCCTTTCGAGCGCAGGAAGTAGGCCGCGATCAGCGGCGTGATCATCCGCGCGACGAACAGGCTCATCAGCACCGACACGACCACGGTGAAGCCGAACGCCTTGAAATACTGGCCCGCGATCCCGGGCATCAGCGCCACGGGGAAGAAGACGGCGACGATCGCCATCGTCGTGGCGAGCACGGCGAGGCCGATCTCGTCGGCCGCGTCGAGCGACGCCTGGTAGGCCGACTTGCCCATGCGCATGTGCCGGACGATGTTCTCGATCTCGACGATCGCGTCGTCGACGAGGACGCCGGCGACGAGCCCCATGGCCATCGTCGACATGAAGTTCATCGTGATGCCGAGCATGCTCATGAAGGCGAACGCTGGGATCGCCGACAGCGGGATGGCGATAGCCGAGATCAACGTCGCGCGGATGTCGCGAAGGAAGATCAGCACCACGAGCACCGCGAGCACGGCCCCCTCGAGCAGCCCTTCCATCGCCGAGCGGTACTGCGCCTTGGTGTAATCGACGGTGTTGAAGACCTCGTTGAACTGGACTTTCGGATTTTCCTTCTCGAGCTTCTTCAGCTCCTTCCAGGCATTGTCGTAGGCGGTGACCTCGGACGACCCCTTCGACCGCTGGATCATGAAGGTGACGACCTGGCGGCCGTTCATCTTGGCGATCGAGCGCTGTTCGGAATTGCTGTCCCTGACCTCGGCGAGGTCGGCGAGCTTGACGAAGCGCCCGCCGGGCAGGGAGATCTGCATCTGCGAGAGCTGATAGGCATCCTGGGCATTGCCGAGGACTCGCACCGATTGCTCCGACCCGGCGATCTCGGCGCGGCCGCCCGCGCCGTTCATGTTGCTCTGACGAAGCTGCTGGTTGACCTGCGCGGCGGTGATGCCCTGCGCCTGAAGAGCGGCGGGATCGAGGATCACGCGGATGTTGCGGCTGACCCCGCCGACCCGATCGACGGCGGCGATTCCCTCCTGGCCGAGCAGGCGCTTGGCCACCGTATTGTCGATGTACCAGCTCAATTCCTCGAGCGTCATGTCGGTCGCCTGCGCGCCGATGTACGAGATCGGCTCGTCATTGGCGTCGATGCGCGTGACCTGCGGCTCGAGAATCCCGTCCGGCAGGGTGCCGCGGATCTGGGCGATGGCATTGCGGACGTCGTTGACGGCGCGGTCGGGCGGGGTGCCGAGCTGGAAAGTCACGAAGGTGAAGCTGTTGCCCTCGCTGATCGTGCTGTTGATCTCGTCGACGCCGTTGATTCCGCGGATCGCGGATTCGACGCGCTGCGTGACCTGCGTTTCGAGCTCGTTCGGGGCGGCGCCGGGCTGCGAGACCGAAACGCTCGCCGCCGGAAAGTCGATGTCCGGGGAGTTGTTCACCTGCATCCGCGCGAAGGCGATCAGGCCGGCCAGCATCAGCCCGGTGAACAGGACGATGGGTCCGACCGGGTTGCGGATGCACCAGGACGAGATGTTACGGAAATTCATGCTCTAACGCTTTCCTGACGCTTCAGCGCGCCGCCTGCCGTTGGGGCTTCACCTTCTGGCCCGGATTGAGGAACGGACCCGCCGAGAGCACGATCGCTTCGTTGCCGGTGAGGCCGGCGGCGATGGTCACGCCGTCGTCGTTCACCGTGCCGATGGTGATGTTGCGGCGCTCGACCTCATTCTGCCCGTTGATGATGTAGACGTAATTGCCCTTGTCGTCGCTCAGCACGGCGCTCTGCGGGAGCAGCGGAGCGCTGGTCGTCCCCGCCGTGATCCGCGCCTCGGCAAACCCGCCGGGCTTGATCGACGGATCGTAGGGGATCGAGATGCGCACATCGCCGAGCCGCGATTGCGGATCGATCACCGGCGCCACCTGCCAGACCGTTCCGGCGATGCTGCGGTCGGAGCCGACGGGCGTGACCGTCGCAGCCATTCCGGTGTGCACCTGGGCGAGATCCTGCTGCGACAGCTGAGCGCGCATTTCCATCTGGCCGCCTTCGGCGAGGCGGAACAGCGCGCCGCTGCCGGGGCCGACGACCTGGCCGACCTCGACGTCGCGGGCGAGAATCAGCCCGCTCGCCGGAGCGAGCACGTTCAGCCGTCCGATCTCGGCGCGGGTGGCGCCGAGCTGCGCCTGGGCCACGCGCACCTGGGCGAAGGCGGCGTCGCGAGTCGCCTTTTTCGAATCGATCTCGGCCTTGGACACGAAACCGCGGTCCTTGAGCGCGAGGGCACGCTCGTAATTGCTCTGGGCGAGCGCCGCATTGGCCCGCGCGGCTTCGACCTGGGCCGCGAGCTGCGCCGCCTGCTGCGACTGCACCGACCGGTCGACGATGGCGAGCACCTGCCCCGCGCGCACCCAGCTGCCGGCGTCGACCAGCACGCGCACCACGCGTCCGCCGGAGCCGGCAATGCCGATCGGCTGGTCGCGCTTGGCGGCGAGCGGGCCGCTGGCGGTGACCGCGCGCGCGACGTCGCTGCGGCCGGGAACGATCACCGACACCGTCGGGACCTGGCCGGCGCCCTTGCCCGCCTGGGCAGTCCCGGCGCTTTCCTTCTGCCCGCCGCCCATCATCATCATGAGGGCCAGGGCGACGAGCACCAGCGCCAGCACGGCGCCGATGATCACCCAGCGGCGCTGGCGGCTGCGGTCGCGGACGACCAGCGTCGAGCCATGAATCGAGGTTTCGCGGTTCATCATTCCCCTGCCCAAGTTGAGCGAATCTGCCAGTGACCCTTGTGGCAGACTGTATTAATCCAATAAGTCACCTAGCGCAACACACGCGCTCGGGTCCGCCCCAATTGCCAATGTTTTTCGACCAACGGTGGCACTTGAAACGCAAGCGCGCGTTGGCGCATCACTGCTGAAGGCCGGTTGAACGGCACGGTGACGAAGGTCAACAAGGGGAGAGCGGCATGTCCGGATTCTTGAGCGACTATGGTGTGATCGGCTGGATCATCATCGGTCTCATTGCGGGCGCAATCGCCAAGCTTCTGATGCCCGGGAAGGACCCGGGCGGCTGTATCGTCACCATCCTTTTGGGAATCGCGGGCGCGCTGCTCGCCGGCTTCATCGGCCAGTCGATCGGCTGGTACCGCGCGGGCGAGGGCGCCGGGTTCATCGCCGCCATCGTCGGCGCATTCATTCTCCTTCTGCTTTATCGCCTGATCAGCGGGCGCCGCGCCGGGTAGGTTACAGCCGTTCAGCGGAGAGCCATCGCCGCTCGACGAGGCTTGCCGGCGTCGATGAGCAGGAAGGAACGACAAAGATGAGACATGCCATGCTGGCAGCGCTGCTGCTCGGCGGAGCGGCCTTGCCGAGCGCCGCCGCGGCGCAGCAGACGACGGTTGTCGCAGCCCCGCTCGCCGGGACCCGGATCGACGTAAGCGCCACCGGAGCAGCGACAAGGGTGCCGGACATCGCGGTCGTATCGGCGGGGGTCGTCACCCGCGCACAGACGGCGACCGGTGCGCTGGAGCAAAACGGCGCGCGGATGGAGCGGGTCCGCCAGGCGCTGACGCGCGCGGGCATCGCCGACCGCGACATCCAGACCAGCAATATCAGCCTCAATCCCGAATATCGCTATGTCGAGAACCAGCCGCCGCAGCTGGTCGGCTACACCGCTTCCAACCAGCTCAATGTGCGCTTCCGCGACATTCGCAACACCGGCAAGATTCTCGACGCGCTGGTCGCCGAAGGCGCCAACCAGATCAACGGACCCTCTCTCACCATCGACAAGCCCGAGGAAGCATTGGACGAGGCGCGCACCAAGGCGCTCGCGGCGGGCCGGGCGAGGGCCGAGCTCTACGCGCGCTCGCTGGGGATGCGGGTGGTGAAGCTGATCTCGGTCAGCGAGAGCGGCGGCTATACCGTGCCGCCGCGGCCGATGATGATGATGGAGCGGGGCCAAGCGGCCGGCACCGCGATCGATCCCGGCGAGCAAAAGCTCGAGGTGACGCTCGCCATGAGCTTCGAATTGCAGTGAGCATGCGAAAGCCGCCCGGATCGGTCCGGACGGCTTTCGATTGTCTCAGCGCCGGTAGCGGCTAGCGGACCGAGCCCCTGCGGATGAGGTTGACCACCGCGAGGAGGATGATCGCGCCGAGCAGCGACCAGAGGAAGGTCTCGATCGAAAAGCCGCCGTTGATGTTGCCCTTGCCGAGCACCAGGCCGGCGATGACGGCGCCGACGATGCCGACGACGATGTTCATGATGATGCCCTGTTGAGCGTCCGTGCGCATGATCAGGCTCGCAAGCCAGCCGACGACGCCGCCGACGATCAGCCAGATGATGATACCCATCAGCACTCCTCCTGTTGATTGCCGCCCGGGAGTACCCCGGCGGCGGGTTCCGGCGACCTAGACGCGCGATGCGCGCCGGTTGTTCCGGAATGGGAGGAATGGACGCAGAAAGCCGCGGGAATGCTGGATGAATGGACGCGCGTAACGAAACGTGCGGCGGCGCTCAGTAGCGCTGCTGGCGCTCGTACTGGTCGCGATATTGCTTGATCCGGGTGACACGCAGGCCCGGCATGCCGCTGCGGTCGACCGCGCGCTGCCAGCTGGTGAACTCCTCGAGGCTCAGCGAATAGCGCTGGCACGCCTCGTCGACGGTCAGCAGCCCGCCCGCGACAGCGGCCACCACCTCGGCCTTGCGGCGAACCACCCAGCGGGTCGTGCTCGCGGGCGGCAATGACTCGAGCGTCAGCGGCTCACCGAGGGGACCGATGACCTGGGCCGGACGGATCTTCTGGTTCTCGAGCATTCTCTTTCAGACCTGCTTAATCATTGCCGATGTCACGCGTCTTAAGCCCCAGCCGTTGAAAAGATTCTGAAACGCGCTGGTTAATTCCCCGGTCAGTCCGCCTTACGTTCCCTTAACCCTGTCGAGTCGCTGGCGAAGGCGCCGCCGAGCCGCTGCACGGCATCCGCCCAGCCTTCGCTTCCCGAGAGGTAGCAGGCGATCGCCGCCTGCCGCTCCTGATCGGTGCTGTCGTTCCGGGCGAGCAGATCGAGCAGCTCGCTCAGGCTGAGCGGAGTTTCCCCCGCCGCCCGAATATCCGGTTCGTGACGCGCCAATTCGTCCCCCTGGAGACCTCACCTGAGCTTTCCCTAGTCGCGAGGAGTGAAATTCGGGTAAAGACCGCCCACATCGGCTGATCCCATGACCATCCACTTCGACCTTGGCCGCCGTT
>DASUXP010000148.1:0-6051 GCA_036377835.1 Sphingomicrobium sp.
CGGCTTCGCCGCCGCGCTGATGCTCAAGGATTTGAAGCTGGCGATGGAAGCGGCGCGTCAGGTCGGGCTCGAGCTCGAGATGGGAGAGGAAGCCGAGGAAGAGTTCGAGAAGTTCGTCGAAGCCGGCGGGGGGACCCGGGACTTCTCGGGAATCATCCAAATGATCGACGGAAGCTGGAAGCCTCAATCAGCCTAGGAGAGACCATGCGCATTGCCCTCTTTGCCGTTACCGCGTCGCTCGCCGCCCTCGCCGCCTGCGGCGGGCCGGAGACCAGCCAGGCGAACAACAGCCAGGCCAACATCGGTAATTCGGCCTCTCCACCGGCCACCGCCGGCAACACCGCCGCGCTGCCGGCCCAGCCGCCCGCGAGCAAGGAGGAAGCGCTGAAGATCATGCACGAGCGGCACGAGATGATGGAAGGGCTTGGCAAGGCGAGCAAGGAGATCAAGCGCCAGCTCGACGCGACTCCGACCGACATCTCGGTGATCCGCAGGGCCGCGACGGCTTATTATGACGCCGCTCCCAAAATGGCCTCGCTGTTCCCGCCCGGCACCGGCCCGGACATGGGCAAGACCGGCGCCAAGCCCGCCATCTGGCAAAACGGCGCCGATTTCGAGGCGCACATCCGCGACTTCCAGGCGGCGACGAGGGCGTTCGCCGATACCGCGGCGCACATCGACCGCGACGCGCTTCGCGCCAGCTTCGGCGACCTCCAGAAGACCTGCAAGGGCTGTCACGACAAGTATCGCGCGGAGATGAAGCACTGACCGGGCCGGCGCCGGTGAAGCAGCGCGTGTGGGACCTGCCCACGCGGCTGTTCCACTGGTCGATCGTCCTCCTCGTCGCCCTCGCCTGGTGGACGGGCGAGACCGAGGAGTATGATTTCCATTTGTGGGTCGGTTACGCGGCGTTGTTCGCGCTGACTTTCCGCATCCTCTGGGGCCTGTTCGGAAGTTCGACCGCGAGGTTCAGCGCCTTCGTTCGCGGCCCGGTCGCGGTGATCCGGTACCTCCGCGACCGTTTTTCCTGGCCGTCCGCCGGCCACTCTCCGCTGGGCGCGCTCAGCGTCGTCGCCTTGCTCGCGCTGCTGATCTTTCAGGTGGTGTCGGGGTTGTTCGCAGCGGACGAGGACGGGCTCGTGAACGGCCCGCTGGCAAGCTTCGTCAGCATCGACCTGTCCGACGCGATCACCGAGCTTCACGAGGAAGCCTTCAACATTCTCCTCGCATTGATCGCGCTGCATGTCGCGGCGATCCTCTTCTACCGCCTGGTGCTCAGGAAGAAGCTGCTCGGGCCGATGATCACCGGACGCGCCGCGCTCGATCCCGGAGTCGCGCCGATGCGCGCAGCGCCGGTATGGCGGGCGCTCGCCTGCGCCGCCGCCGCGCTCGCCTTCACATTGTGGATCGTCGCCGGAGCGCCGCCATTTCGTCCTTGATTGAAACGGGTCGCGCGACCACATCGCACTCATGCTGATCCGCACCGAACAGACGCCAAACCCGGCGACCCGCAAGTTCCTGCCCGGCGAGACCGTCATGGATGCCGGCACGCGCGACTTCGCCGACGCGGGAGGCGCCGAAGCCTCGCCGCTCGCCGCCGCGCTTTTCTCAAGCGGCATGGTCGAAGGCGTCTTTTACGGCCGCGACTTCATCTCGGTAACGGCAGCGCCCGCAGTCTCCTGGAGCGACCTCGAGCCGGTCGTGCTCGAGACCCTGCTCGACCATTTCGTCAGCGGTGCGCCTTTGTTCGCGCCGGGAACGGCCGCGGGCATCCATGTCGCCGACGAGGCGGACTTCGAGGAGGATCCCGAAGACGCCGACATCATCGACCAGATCAAGGAGCTGATCGAAACCCGCGTTCGTCCCGCGGTCGCGCAGGACGGCGGCGACATCGTCTACAAGGGCTACCGCGACGGGCACCTCTACCTTTCGATGCACGGCGCCTGCTCCGGCTGCCCCTCCTCCACCGTGACCCTGAAGCGCGGCATCGAAAGCCTGATCCGCCACTACGTTCCGGAAGTCGTATCGGTCGACGCGGTGTAGCGTCATTGCGAGGAGCCGCAGGCGGCGCGGCAATCCAGCTGCTACACTGGATTGCTTCGCTGCGCTCGCAATGACGGGGTTGTGTTGATCCAATAGCTGTGACCATCATCCGCTCATGATCCTGGCGTTCGACACGTCCAGCGCCGCCTGCACCGCCGCCCTGTTCGACGACTCGGGCGAGTGCGTCGCGCATGCCGACGAGCTGATCGGCCGCGGCCACGCCGAGCGACTGGTGCCGATGATCGGCGAAATGCTCGACGGCCGCAGCGCCGGCCGGATTTTGGTCGGCGTCGGCCCGGGAAGCTTCACCGGGATCCGCGTCGCGGTCGCCGCCGCCAATGGCCTCGCGATCGGATGGGACGCCGAGCTTGCCGGAATGTCCTCGCTCGCTCTGCTCGCGGCCAGCGCCGGCGTAGAGGTCGAGCTTGCCGCTGCGGTCACCGGCGGTCACGGCGAGCTGTTCGTCCAGCAATTCGACGGGGAGCGGAACCCCACGACCGACTTGCGCAACCTTCCGCCCGTCGAGGCCGCCGCCGCGACCGGCGCAGAGCTCGTCGTGGGCTCCGGCGCCCGCCAACTGGTCGACGCCCGCGGCTGGGGCGAAGCGCGCGAGGCATGGCCCTCGGCCGCGCACGCGCTCGACCTTCCGCATGAGCTTCGCGCAATGCCTGCCCGTCCGCTCTACGCGCGTGCGCCCGATGCCAAGGCGAAAGCGGCGTGATGGCCACGGTCGAAAACCCGGTGCGACTGTCGCGCGGGGCCTCCCGCGACCTCGATCCGGTGATGGCGGTCATGGAATCGGCGTTCGGCGACCGCTACGGCGAGGCGTGGACCCGCTCGCAGTGCGCCGGCATCCTGCCGATGACGGGAGTGACTCTCATCGTCGCGCGCGAATGCCGGAACGAGTCCATCGTCGGCTTCGCCCTGTTCCGGAGCGTCGCCGGCGAATCCGAGTTGCTGTTGCTGGCGGTGATGCCGGACGAGCAGCGCCGCGGGATCGGCCGCGCCTTGCTCGACGAATTCATCGAAGCTGCACGACGCGATGGCGCCGGCCGCGTTCATCTCGAAGTGCGCGATGGCAATCCGGCGATCGCAATGTATCGCGCGGCCGGCTTCGCGCCGGTCGGTCGGCGCCGCAAATATTACCACGGCGCCGATGGCCGCCATTTCGACGCGCTGACCTTCGCCCGCGATCTTTAGTCTTCTGCGGCTACCGTAAAGACCGCTCCTATTGCGCCGTTGTCGGGTGAAGCCTATGCGATCCGCAGTGCAGCAAGTCGACTGCACCCACGAAATTGCTCGGACACAGGAAATAAACTCATGGCCGATAATGATAATGGCGAAGACATGCTGCTCACGCTGACCGCGGACATCGTCGCCGCGCACGTCAGCAACAATAGTGTCGCTGTCAATGACTTGCCCAACTTGATCCAGAACGTTCACGCCGCGCTCACCGGCATTTCGCAGACCTCGTCGGCGCCGGAGCCCAAGCCCGAGCCGAAGGTGCCGATCCGCTCGTCGATCAAGCCCGACTACATCGTCTGCCTCGAGGACGGCAAAAGGCTGAAGATGCTGAAGCGCCACCTGATGACGCATTACGGCCTCACCCCCGACCAGTATCGCCAGAAGTGGGGCCTTTCCGCCGATTATCCGATGGTCGCGCCCAATTATGCCGAACAGCGGCGGACCCTCGCCAAATCGATCGGCCTCGGCACGAAGCGCAAGCGGACGCGGAAATAATCAATCCTCCCCATCGCCATGCGATGGGGAGGGGAACCATGCGCAGCATGGTGGAGGGGTAACTGACTCAGCGCCTTCAGCCCCTCCACCATCGAATCTTTGCTCGATGGTTCCCCTCCCCGCGAGTTGCACTCGCAGGGAGGAACTGCAGCCCTTTGACCCCGCCTCTGCCCGTGCTTAACTTGGCCCCATGACCCGTACCATCGACATCGAGGCCCTGTGCGCCGACAAGGGACTGCGCATCACCGAGCAGCGCAAGGTGATCGCCCGGGTGCTCGGCGACAGCGAGGACCATCCCGACGTCGAGACCCTGCACCAGCGCGCAAACGCAATCGACCCCAACATCTCGATCGCGACCGTCTACCGCACCGTCCGCCTGTTCGAGGAAGCCGGGATCCTCGAACGGCACGAGTTCGGCGACGGCCGCTCCCGCTACGAAGCGGCGTCGGAGACCCACCACGACCACCTGATCGACGTCGAGACCGGCAACGTCATCGAGTTCGTCGACGACGAGCTTGAGGCGCTGCAGAAGCGCATCGCGGAGAAGCTCGGCTTCCGCCTCGTCGACCATCGCATGGAGCTCTACGGCGTCGCCAAAGACCGCGATCGCTGACCACCCACCCCATCCCCTCCCCCAGGGGGGAGGGGGAAGGGGAAGGGGCTCCATCCGCGCGGGGCTGCGAATCTCTGCGCTCGTCCTGCTGTTCGCAGTCCTCGGGCCGGTCCATCTCGTCACCAAGGCATTGCTCGGGCGCTCGCCGTGGCCGAGCCGCTTTCTCGCAGCGGCAGCCTGGCTCGCCGGCGTTCGGGTGGCCGTCCGCGGCGACCCGATCGCGCCGCACACCTTGCTCGTCGCCAATCACGCCAGCTGGCTCGACATCCTCATCACCGGCGGAGCGCTCGGCACCACGTTCGTGTCCAAGGACAATCTCGGCCACGGCCTGATCCATTGGCTCGCCGACCAGAACGACACCGTCTACATCAGCCGAAGCTCCAAGAGCGCCGCCAGGGACCAGGCGATGGCGATCGCCCGTGCCCTTGAAGGCGACAAGCCGGTGACGCTTTTTCCGGAAGGCACCACTGGCCCCGGGACGCATCTCCTGCCTTTTCGCTCTACCCTGTTGGAAGCGGCCAATTATGCCGGCGACGAGGTTGCCATTCGCCCAGTCGCGCTCGACTATGGCGCGGCGGCTTCCGAGGTCGGCTGGTGGGAGGAAGCAGGGAAGGACAATGTCCTCAGGATACTAGGCCGGCGCGGCACCCTGCCGGTGACAGTGCATGTCCTGCCACCGCTCTCTCGGTCGGGCGACCGCAAACAGCTCACTCATGAGGCGCGCGAGCGCATCGCCCACGCGCTCGGCTTCAAGTCCGGGCACCACTCGCCTATAGGCAGCGGCCAATGACTCCCAAGACTTTCAAAATCAAAAGCTTCGGTTGCCAGATGAACGTCTACGACGGCGAGCGCATGGCCGAGCTGCTCGCGACGCATGGCATGAGCGCCGCCGACGATGGAGAGGATGCCGACCTCGTCGTCCTCAACACCTGCCACATCCGCGAGAAAGCGGCCGACAAAGCCTATTCGGACGTTGGCCGGCTCCGCCGAGAGGACGGATCAAAGCCGCTGGTCGCGCTTGCCGGCTGCGTCGCGCAGGCGGAGGGCGCCGAAGCGCAGCGCCGGTCCTCATTGATCGACATCGTGGTCGGGCCGCAGGCGTACCACCGCCTGCCGGAGATGGTCGCACAGGCTTCCCGCGGAAACCGTCCGGTCGACACCGACATGCCGGCGATCAGCAAGTTCGACGCCCTGCCCTCCCGCCGCCGCGCAACGCCTTCGGCCTTCCTCACGGTGCAGGAAGGCTGCGACAAATTCTGCACCTATTGCGTCGTGCCCTACACGCGCGGGGCGGAGATTTCCCGGCCGTCGCGCGATATCCTGGCCGAAGCGCGTGGGCTGGTCGAAGTCGGCGCTCGCGAGATCGTCCTGCTCGGCCAGAATGTGAATGCCTGGGCGGAAAGCGATCGCGGCTTCGCGGAACTTATCCGTGAGCTGGCCAAAATCGATGGGCTGGCGCGCATCCGCTATACCACGAGCCACCCGGCGGACATGACGGACGCGCTGATCGCGGCGCATGGCGAAGTCGACAAGCTGATGCCGTACCTCCACTTGCCAGTGCAGTCGGGCAGCAATCGCATCCTCAAGGCAATGAACCGCAGTCATACGGTTGAGACCTATCTCGCTACTCTGGCGAAGGTCCGCGCGGTGCGGCC
>DASUXP010000149.1:0-3345 GCA_036377835.1 Sphingomicrobium sp.
CCGACCGCGACGAAGCCGTCCCACCGGCGCATGCGGCCGTCGCGGGTCACCAGCCGTTGTCCGACGGCGAGCTCCTGGCCGACATCCTCGTCCGCCACCGCGACCTGCCTGAGCCGGCGCTGCAGCTCGGGCGGCGCGCTCACGCGGTCGGCGAGGCACTCCGTCCCCGAGGCAAGCTTGGGATCCCCGTCGTTGGCTTTGCTGCCGGCCCAGCGCCGTGGCGAATCGCCGCCGACCGCGGCGTCGGCATCCTCGCCGAGCGCCGCCGCCAGCGCGCGCTCGTAGCCCGGCGCCGCCTTGAGGTTGGCAATGGCCGAACCGCCGCCATGCTCGAGCGCTCGGGCAAGCGCATCATGCTCCGACCTCGCCGCCGAAAGCGCCGCGCGCGCCGACGCAAGCCCGCTTTCTGCAGCATCGCGCTGCTCCGCCGCGCCCGCCCGGCCCTGCTCGGCGGCAACGCGCCGTTCTTCGGCTTCGGCGAGCGCGGCGGTCGCGGCCTTGGCCTTGCTCTCGGCCTCGTCGCGGGCACGCAGCTGCTCGCTGCCATCGCCCAGCGCGCCGAGCTGCTCGGCGAGCTTCGCTTGTTCCTGCTCGGTCCGGGCGAGTTGGCCGCGGGCGGCCTCGAGCGCGGCTTCGGCAACCCGGCGCTCGGCCCGCATCGCGGCCTGGCGGGCGAGCAGCTCGGCCAGCAGGGCCTCGGCTTCGCGCGAGATCGCCTCGGCGGCACTGAGCTCACTCGCGAGCCGCGCCGAATGCGCCTCGGAATCCTCGAGCCGCCGTCCGATCGCCGCGCGCTCATGCTCGAGCTGGGCGATGGCGCGCGCCGCATCGCTCTTCAGCGCGTCCTCGCGGCCGATATCGGCGGCGAGCGCCGCATCGAGGCGGCCGAGCTCCGCCAGACGGCGGGCAATCGTGTCGCGGCGCGCGCGGGCGGTGGCGAGCTCGTGCGCCAGCTCGTGACCCTGCTCGCGCAGCTCGGCGAGGGCATTGCGCCGCCCCGTCAGGGCCTCGTTGGCGCGGTCGTTTGCCGCCTGCGCCTCGACGATCGCCCGGCCGATGCGCTCCACTTCCTCCGTTGCGGCTTGGGCATCGGCGTTCGCCGCCTCCGCCGCGCGCTCCGCCTCGACCCAGCGCGCATGCAGCAGCTTCGCCTCGACGACGCGGATCTGGTCGGTGAGCTTGCGATAGCGCTCCGCCGCCCGCGCCTGGCGGCGCAGCTGGGCCGCGCGCTGCTCCTGGTCCGAAAGGATTTCACTGAGGCGTGCGAGGTTGGCCTCGGTCGCCCGCAGCTTTTGCTCGGCGTCCTTGCGGCGGGCGTGGAGGCCCGAGATGCCGGCTGCTTCCTCGAGCAGCTGCCGCCGCTCGACGGGTTTCGCCGCGATGATCGAGCCGACCTTGCCCTGGCTCACCAGCGCCGGCGAATGGGCGCCGGTGGCCGCATCTGCGAACAGCAAGGCGACGTCCTTGGCGCGAACGTCACGCCCGTCGATGCGATAGGCCGAGCCCGCGCCCCGCTCGATCCGCCGCGTGACCTCGCTCTCCCCCGCGCCGCCTTCGTCGGCCGCCTGCCGCTCAAGCAGCATCGAGACTTCGGCGAAGTCGCGCGGCGGACGGCTCGCCGTGCCGGCGAAGATCACGTCGTCCATGCCCCCGCCGCGCAGCGACTTGGGGCTGGACTCGCCCATCGCCCAGCGGATCGCCTCCAGGAGGTTCGACTTGCCGCAGCCGTTGGGCCCCACGATTCCCGTGAGGCCCGGCTCGATTCTCAATTCGGCGGGCTCGACGAAACTCTTGAAGCCGCTGAGCTTGAGCCTCCGGATGCGCAACTTGTCCCCCGCCCCGGTCGTCCGCTAGCCGCGCTCGCCGATCGCGCCGCGGATCTTGGCTTCGAGCGCCGGCCACACCTGCTCGGCGGTGATCTGGCCGAGGTCGACCATCTTGCCGTTGATGATGAAGGTCGGAGTGCCCGGGAAGTCCGGATATTCCTCGGTCGCGTTGCTGGTCATTTCGACCAGCTGGTTCACCGTGGCGGTGTTGGACAGGCACTGGTTGCTCTTCGCCGGCGCGATCCCGCGTGCCGCCGCCCAGTCCGGAAGCCCGGCGAAGCCGGCGGCCTGCACCGGCACCTGCGCCGAATCCATCGTCTGCAGCGCCTCGAGCTGGTCGCGCGGGGCCGACTGGATCTTCTGCACCCAGTTGGGCTGGTCCTTGTAGAGCGCGCGGGTCAGCGGGAAGAAGCTCTTCGCTCCGTTGCAGCGCGCGATAAGCGAGGCGGCGAGGTCGAAAGCGTCGCGCACGTAATTGCGGAATTCGTAGCTGACCTGGCCGCTCTTCACATAGGTGTCGACGAGCTTGGCCACGCCCGCCTCGTCGAACTCGCGGCAGTGCGGGCAGGTCATCGACCCATATTCGATCAGCTTCACCTTGGCGTCGGGGTTGCCCATGACGAAGGAGCCGCTGGGCGTCTGGGTGACGACCTGGGTCCAGTCGCCGCCCTTGGGCGGGGGCACCTGCTCCAGCTTGACCGGAGTGTTGGTGGCGACATCGCTTGGCTTTGCGTTGCAGGCGCCGATCGCGGCGACCGCGGCGGCGCAGACGAGGAAGTGAGTAGGCTTCATTGGGTTCACTTGCTCCGAATGATCTCGGGAAGGGGTGCATCGCCGGCATCGCCGAGCGACGGCGGACCGCTGGTAGCGGCAATTTGCGCCGCAAGCGACTCAAGACAGGCGCGAAGCTCGGGATCGGCAATCTCGCGCAGGCCCTCGCCCAGTTCCCGCGGAACCGGCCGAAGCTCCGGCCGTGTCGGTTTCACCGGCGGAGCGGGCGCCCGGCCCTGCTTGAAGATCACCCGGTTGACGGCCTGGTAACCGAAGAAGCGATTGACCCGCTCGATGATCAGCGGCGCCAGATGCTGCATCAGCGGCGAATGCGCGCCCTCGACCAGCAGGGTCAGCGCTCCGCCGGCCCTGCGCCCTGCCGGAAAGCCGATCGATTCCGGCGAGGAGACTTTCGCATAGCGCTCGCCGACGATCTCGCTCCAGCGGCTGACGATCGCGCCTTGGGCGAAACCGAAGCGGCGGAACGACTGCCCGCCGACCTCGCCGACCAGCTCGCCGGCCGAGCGCGGCCGACAGCTGCGCTCCGAATCCCGCGGGCTGTTTGTCCTCTTCGCCATCGGCAAGGAGCATGCCATAGCGACGGGGTGACCGCCAACGCCTCGACGCTGCTGCTCCAACATTATGTGGATAACTTCCGGCAGCTGCCGTGGCGCTCGCCTCCGGGAACGCCGCCGCCCGATCCCTATCGCGTGTGGCTGAGCGAAGTGATGCTGCAGCAGACGACCGT
>DASUXP010000150.1:0-7737 GCA_036377835.1 Sphingomicrobium sp.
GCTGAGGATCGTGTTCGAGCATGTGACGACGGCGGAGGCGGTCGAGTTCGTCGATGCCAATGCGAACATCGCGGCGACCGTCACCCCGCAGCACCTGGTCATCAATCGCAACGCGATGTTCGCCGGAGGGCTGAGGCCGCATGCCTATTGCCTGCCGGTCGCCAAGCGCGAGGTGCACCGGCTCGCGGTGCGCGAGGCGGCGACCTCCGGCTCGGCCAAGTTCTTCCTCGGCACCGACAGCGCGCCGCACGGCCGCGAAGCCAAGGAATCGGCGTGCGGCTGCGCCGGCATCTTCAACGCCCCGTTCGCGCTCGAAAGCTACGCGCAGGTGTTCGAGGAGGAAGGCGCGCTCGACCGCTTCGAGGCGTTCGCCAGCGTCAACGGCGCACGATTCTACGGGCTTCCGCTGAACGCGGGGACCGTTACGCTGGAACGGTCCGACTGCATCGTGCCCGGCGAAGTGGACGGGCTGGTGCCGTTCCACGCCGGGGAAACGCTGCGCTGGAGGCTGGCCCCCTAACCCCCGCCGGTGCCGGTCGCGCCGATCACCGCGCCGAAATGATCTTCCAGCCGCCGATAGCATTCGCATGCGCGGCGCATCAGGCGGGCGCGGTCGGTGACCCGGATCACCCCCCTGCCGGTGGCGACCAGCCCGTCCTGCTCCAGCGACTGGATGACCGCGTTGACGGTCGTGCGCTGGACTCCGAGCAAGCCGGCGAGCGCCTGCTGGGTGAGCTCGATGCGGTCGCCCGTGCGGTCCTGAGCGTGGAGCAACCAGCGGGCCGCGCGTTCGGGGATCGAATGGAAGGCATTGCACGCGACGAGCTGCATCGCCTGCGCAAGCAGATAATCGGAATAGCGGCAGAACAAATTGCCGATAAACTGCGAGCTGCCCTTTGCGTCCTCCAACGCCTTCATCGGCACCTTGTAGGCCGGACCGCCGACGAGGACGTTGGCGCGGGCGAAGGCCGGGGCCTGGCCGCAGCTGATGATCCCGCCGACCGCGCCCCTGCGCCCGATCAGCGCGGCTTCCACGGTGCGCCCGTCGGACATCTCGATGGCCATGGAAATAAGCGTCGACCCGACCGGAAAGAGGCTGGAGAGCACCTCGTCGCCGCGGCGCAAAACCGTGTCGCCGGTGCCGAGCTCGACCATCACGCCATAGGGCTCGATCAGCGCGCGGTCCTCTCGCGAGAAGGTCGACAGCAGCCGGTTGCCGGCGAAGGCCTCGTCAGCGCGGTCGAGCTCGTCGGTTGCCAACTGGTCCACGACTCCCGTGCAAAGGATTAGAACGCAACAGGTTCCACTTGCCCTCGCTTTCCCACGAGAAGGCAGTCGGCGACAAGCCGCAAGGGGGCAACGTCGACGCTGCTCCGGCGATTGTCGATCAGATCGACGAACTCGCGGTAGATGTCGGGATATTCGCCGATCCCATCCGGCGCGGAGGGCTTTCCGTCGATCAGCAAGGTCGCGCCGCCGCCTTCGAGGCGGACCTCCGTCCCCTCCGTCGTGCGGAGGGCAATCGTCCATTCCTCGCCTTCGGTCCGGCGCCAGTCGAGGCTGGCGGTCAGAGCGCCCTTTGCCTCGGGGCTGGCGAACTCGACCTCGGCGGCGATCGGGGTCTGGGCGTTCTCCGGGAAGAGGATCTCGGCGGAGCGGACGAACAGGCTTCCGGGGAAGATGCGGGTGGCGATGGAGAAAGCGTTGATGCCCGGGTCGAATACGCCGAAGCCGCCTGCCTGCCAGATCCATTTCTGACCGGGATGCCACTTGTGGACGTCCTCATGCCAGGTGATCCGCATTTCCGCGATTCGCTTTCCGGCGAGCGCTTCGGCGGCCGCGGCGACGGCCGGGTGGTGGCGCGCGTGCCAGGTCGCGTAGAGGCTCACCTGCTGCGCCTCGGCCAGGCAGGCGAGGTCGTGGACCTCGGCGAGCGTGCCGGTCGGCGGCTTTTCGAGCAGGCAGTGCAGCCCGGCGAGGATGCATTCGCGCGCGATCTCGTAGCGCGGACCGGGTGGGGTGGTGATGGCGACGGCTTCCAGCCCATGGACGCGGCGGATGAGCTCGCGCCAGTCGGCGAACTTCTCCGCTCTCCCCTGCCCCGAGCGGCTCGAGGTCGCCACCAGCTCGAACCGGTCATTGCCCTCGATCGCGGGGCAATGCTGGTCCTCGGCGATCTTGCCGAAGCCGATGATCGCGATTCGGATCGGCTTCACCGGCCGAGGCCTGCGACGAAGGCGCGCGCCTTTTCCGCGGTCGCGTCGGCGGACTGCCCCGGAACGAAGAGGCCGGAGCCGAGGCCGAACCCGCTGGCGCCCGCCTCGCGCCATGGCTGCATCGAATCGGGCTTCACCCCGCCGACGACGATCAGCGGCACGTCCTTGGGGAGCACCGCCCGCTGCGCCTTGAGGACCGCAGGCGAGGCACCCTCGGCCGGGAACAGCTTCAGCGCCGTCGCACCGGCGTCGAGCGCGACGAACGCCTCGGACGGCGTGAAATAGCCGGGGCAGGAGACCAGCCCCGCCTGCGCGGCCGCCGAGATCACTTCGGCGTTGGTGTTGGGCGAGACGACGATCCGGCCGCCGGCGGCGCGGATGTCGTGGACCGCGCTCCAGTGAAGCACGGTGCCGCCGCCGACCAGCGCCTCGTCGCCCAGAGCCGCGGCGATCCGCTCGATGCTGGCGAGCGGGTCGGGCGAGTTGAGCGGCACCTCGACGATGCGGATCCCGGCCTCGAAGATCGCCCGGCCGACGGCCTCAGCGTCGTCCGGAGTCACGCCGCGGATGATGGCGATGAGCGGGCATTGGTCGAGGTAGCGGTGCAGCAGGTCCGTGGCGGTCACGTGTCGATCCTCTTCGCGATCTCCCTTATGCCGGCGAGGAAGCATCGCTCGCCGTCGAGCTCGACGGTTTTCCGGCCCGCCTCCTCGAGTGCCGCGGCATAGAGCCGGGTGAGCTCCGGCCGGCCCATGACGACGACCATCGCGGCGCTGGGCGCGGCCAGGCCGATGCGGACGTCGGTCCCGATGAGAAGGCCGCTGGTGTGGCAGGCGGCGTCCTCCGCCTTCGCCTGGCCCAGCAGGACTCCGGCGCGAACCCCGAACAGCTCGGCCGGCAACGCCTCGTGGAAGATCGCGAAGTGCGCCGCCGAACGGAACACCGCGTTGTCTGCCACCTCGGTCTGCAGCAAGTCGGAGAGGATGCTGTGGTCCTTGAGCAGGCTGAAGATTTCCCCCGTCATCACGGTACGGAAATTGTGGATGCGGCCCTTGCGCAGGGTCACCCACTTGTTGTGCGTGCCGGGGTGGCAGACCAGTCCGTCGGGATCGAGGAGGCCGGCGGCGACCGCGCCCGCGAGCTGGACTTCCTCGCCGCGCATCACGTCGGCGCGGCCATTGCCGATGTAGGAGACGCCGGGGACGATGGCCTCGCGCTCGCCCGGTCGGACGAGGCCCTTCACCAGCTCATCGATCCCGGCGGGACACGGGACGTAGGGCGCGTCGTGCCAGCCCTTGTTCGATCCGACCATGCCGGCGAGGAGCAGCGGCAGGTCGCCGAGCCTCTCGCGGATCTCGGCAATCGCGGTCGGGAACTCGTCCCGGCTGACCGACAGGATGCCCCTGGAATCCTCGAACTCGCCGCTGCATTGCCCCGAGCCGTCGAGCCGGTAGGCGCGGCGGTTGGTGGTTCCCCAGTCGACCGCGATGAAGCCGTCGGCGAAGTGCATCGATCCGCTCATGCAGCTTACAACCGCAGGCGGGCAACATCGCTCCCAAGGTTTTCTTTTCCCGCCGGGGAGCTATCGGAAAGGCGATGCCCGCCGACTCGAATGTCCAGTGCGTTGCGGATGTCCACGCCGCGCTTGGCGAGGGACCGGTCTGGGTGGAGCGCGAGGCGGCGCTCTACTGGGTCGACATCAACGGCCGGAAGGTCTTCCGGGTCGACTCGGCCGGGAAACGGCGGGAATGGGCGACGGCGCTCCGCGTCGGCTCGCTCGTCCCGAGGGCCGGCGGGGGATTCATCGCCGGGACCAACCGCGGGATCGGGTTCCTCGACCTCGACAGCGGCACGTTCGAGGCGGTCGCCGAGCCCGAAGCGGCGCTGCCCCACAACCGGTTCAACGACGGCAAGGTCGACCGCGAGGGACGCTTCTGGGCCGGGACCATGGATGATGGCGAAAGGGAGGCCACCGGGACGCTCTACCGCGTCGATGCCGACCTTCGCTGCACGGCCATCGACACCGGCTACCGGATCACCAACGGCCCGGCGTTCAGCCCCGACGGGCGCACCATGTACCACAGCGATACCGCGCGGCAGGTCACTTATGCCTTCGACCTCGATTCGCAAGGGAATGCGGCGAACCGGCGCCCGTTCCTGCAGTTTCGCGAGGGCGACGGCTATCCCGACGGGATGACGGTGGACGGCGAAGGGTGCCTGTGGATCGCCTTCTGGGGCGGCTGGTGCGTTCGCCGCTTCTCACCGGCCGGGGAGCTCCTGCAGACGATTGAGGTGCCGGTCGAGCAGCCGTCCAGCTGCGCCTTCGGCGGACCCGATCTCGACCGGCTCTACGTCACCTCGGCGACGAAGGGCCTCTCCGGATCGGCACTCGACATGCAACCAAAAGCCGGGGGGTTGTTTATGCTTACGGCAGGTGTGCGGGGCCTGGCCGAAGCTCCTTTTGCGGGCTGACCGGCTGACGAGAGCTTCAGGAGACTGAATCATCGCCAACTTCATGTTCGCGACGGGGATTGAGAACAGCATCCCGACGATCAACCACGGCAAGACCCGGGTCGACGAGATGGAGGTGTGCGGCCACTACGAAAGGTGGCGCGAGGACTTCGACTGCGTCCAGGAAATCGGGATCAATTTCCTCCGCTACGGACCCCCGATCCACAAGACCTATCTCGGCCCCAACCGCTTCGACTGGGACTTCGCCGACATCACCTTCGCCGAATTGAGGCGCCGCGACATCACCCCGATCGTCGACCTCTGCCACTTCGGCGTCCCCGACTGGATCGGCAATTTCCAAAACCCCGATTTCCCGCGGCTGTTCTCCGATTATGCCGGCGCCTTCGCCGAGCGCTTCCCCTGGGTGCAGCTCTACACGCCGATCAACGAGATGTTCATCTGCGCGGTCTTCTCGGCGAAATACGGCTGGTGGAACGAGCAGAAGAAGGACGACAAGTCGTTCGTCAACGCGATCAAGAACATCGTCAAGGCGAACGTCATGGGGATGATCGAGATCCTCAAGCGCCGCCACGACGCCATCTTCATCCAGTCGGAATCGTCCGAATATTATCATGCCGACAGCCCGGGTGCGATCGGGCGCGCCGAAGTGCTCAACCAGATGCGCTTCCTCAGCCTCGACCTCAACTACGGCCGGCGGGTCGACAGCGGCATGTACGAATATCTGATGGATAACGGCATGACCCGCGAGGAATATGGCTGGTTCCTCGAGCACCGGCTGAAGCAGCACTGCATCTTCGGCAACGATTATTACCAGTTGAACGAGCACCGCGTGTTCGCCGACGGGCACACCGTCGCCGCCGGCGAGACCTTCGGCTACGCCGAGATCACGCGCCAATATTACAACCGCTACCGGCTACCGGTGATGCACACCGAGACCAACTTGTGGGAAGGGCCGCACGGCGACGAGGCGGTGAAGTGGCTGTGGAAGGAATGGGCCAACGTCCTTCGCCTGAGGAACGTCGGCATCCCCACCGTCGGCTTCACCTGGTACAGCCTGACCGACCAGGTCGACTGGGACACCGCGCTTCGCGAGCAGAACGGCAACGTCAACCCGCTCGGGCTGTTCGACCTCGACCGGCGAATCCGCAACGTCGGCCGTGCCTACAAGCAATTGATCGCCGACTGGCGCAACGTCCTCCCGGCGCAGAGCGTGTGCCTGATCGTGCCGATCAAGAAGATCGGCGATTATCCCGGAGCCGAGGACGACGACGCGGCGGGCCGGCATTTCGGCGGAAGCGGCACACAGGCGGAAAAGGCCGAGGCATGAGCGGGCGCAGCATCGCCCGGATCGAGACCTTCTACGCGCCGCCGCGCTGGTTGTTCGTCCGCGTCGAAAGCGGCGACGGCGCGTTCGGCTGGGGCGAGGCGAGCCTCGAAGGCTGGGCCGAGGCGGTGGACGGCGCGTTCGAGGCGTTCCGCGACCGCTTCATCGGCGCCGACCCGTTCAATATCGAAGACATTTGGCAGGTCGGCTATCGCGGCGGCTTCTATCGCGGCGGGCCAGTGCTGATGTCGGCGCTGTCGGGCCTCGAGCAGGCGCTGTGGGACCTCAAGGGCCGGGCGCTCGGCCTGCCCGTCTGGCAGATGCTCGGCGGCAAGGTGCGCGACAAGGTCCGCTCCTACGCCTGGATCGGCGGCGACCGGCCGCACGAGATCGCCGCCGCCGCCGAAGGGCGGCGCAAGCAGGGCTTCACCGCGGTCAAGATGAACGCCACCGCCGAGCTCGACTGGATCGGCACGCCCAGGCTGTTCGACGACGTGGTGAAGCGGGTCGAGGCGGCGCAGGCGCAGGGGATGGACGTCGGCATCGACTTCCACGGCCGCGTTCACCGGCCGCTCGCCAAGCAGCTCGCCAGGGCGCTGGAGCCGCTGGGGCTGCTGTTCATCGAGGAGCCGCTGCTCAGCGAGAACCCCGAAGGGCTGGCCGAGATTGCCGAGCTGGTCTCGACCCCGATCGCGCTCGGCGAGCGGCTGTTCACCCGCTGGGATTTCAAGCCTTTCTTCGAACAGGGCGCGGTGGACATCATCCAGCCAGACCTCAGCCATGCCGGCGGAATCCTCGAGGTGCGCAAGATCGCGGCAATGGCGGAAGCCTATGACATCGCGGTGGCGCCCCATTGCCCGCTGGGGCCGCTGGCGCTCGGCGCCTGCCTGCAGATCGCCGCCTGCACGCCCAACCATGCGATCCAGGAGATCAGCCTCGGCATCCACTACAACACCGGCGGCCACGACCTCCTCAATTTCTGCACCGACAAGGCGGTGCTGACCCCGGTCGACGGCTATTTGCCGGTGCCGGAAGGGCCCGGCCTCGGAGTCGAGGTCGACGAGGTCGCGGTGCGCGAGGCTGACAAGAACCGCCATCGCTGGCGCAACCCCATTTTCCGAACGAAGGACGGAGCTTTCGCTGAGTGGTGATGCTGTTCCCCGGCGAAGGCCGGGGAGCTAATGGCACTTGAAGCGGTCGAAGGGCTCGAGGCAGCTCTCGCAGCGCCATTGCGCCTTGCACGGGGTCGAGCCGAAGCGGCTGACCTCCACCGTCTTCGTCGAACCGCACCTGGGGCATTCGACCTCGGCTGACGGATCGGGCGGGGCAATGCCATAGGCCTTGAGCCGCTCGCGCCCCCGCGCGCTGATCCAATCGGTAGTCCAGGGGGGGAACAGCTGGCGCTCGACGAAGACGTGGCGGAAGCCGGCATCATCGAGCGCGTCGCGGATCGCCTGCTCGATGGCGAGCGTCGCCGGACAGCCGGTGTAGGTCGGGGTGATATAGACGCGGTCCCCGGCGACGCGGCGGACGATCCCGAGATCGGTGATCGACAGCACCGGGATCTCCGGGTCCGGCACCTGATCGAGGACCGCCAGAATCGCGTCCTCTTGCGTAGTCGCGACGCTGCTCACCGGCATGAATCTACACCTGTTCGAGCGCGAGGGCGATTCCCTGGCCGACGCCGATGCACATCGTCGCGAGCGCGAGCTTGCCGCCGGTCCG
>DASUXP010000151.1:0-4169 GCA_036377835.1 Sphingomicrobium sp.
TAGAGCAAAGCGTAAATCAGCATGGAGCCGTGGCCGGCGGAGAGGACGAAGCGGTCGCGGTCAGGCCAAGCGGGGTCGCTCGCGTCGAACTTCAGATGTTTTGTGAACAAGGCCGTGGCGGCGTCGGCCATGCCCATCGGCATTCCGGGATGGCCGCTGTTCGCGGCCTCCACCGCATCCATCGCTAGAGCGCGGATGGCGTTGGCAAGGCGGCGTTGGGTCGGCTGCATTTCGCTCCGTCGGTCGGGATCGCCGCGGCCCCGGATGAGGCCGCTGACGCGATGCCCATTAGCCGCCTTCTTCCCCGCGTCAAAGCTTGCCCGGAATCGGGAAGTTGCGTAGCGGAGAAGCCATGGACGATGCGTCGCTTTCCACCGCGCTGGACCGCGCCGAACGCGCCCTCCAGCGGCTCGAGACCGCGCTCGCCGACCGCAGGACCGACACCGGCCGCGACGAGGAGCTTCGGGCCAAGGTGCGCGAGGCGGTGGCCGAGCTCGACCAGCTGATCCGCGAGGCGGCGCACTGATGGCGGCGATGGTCGACCTCACCATTGCCGGGCGCACCTACCAGGTGGCCTGCCGCGAGGGCGAAGAAGACAGCCTGCGCGCCGCAGCCCGTCTCGTCGACGCCAAGAGCCGCGAGGCGCTCGCCGGCCTCGGCACCCTGTCGGAAGCTCGCCAGTTCCTCTTCGCCTCGCTGCTCCTCGCCGACCAGCTGATCGACAAGCAGCCCGACGCCGCTGCAGCCGCGGTACCGAGCGGCCCCGACCTGGCGCTGGTGCAGCGCGCCGAAGCGCTCGCCGCGCGGCTCGAATCGCTCGTCGACACCCTTGAGCGCGAGGTCGCCTGACCTTATCTCGGGTTCGACGGGCACTACCCGGTGCGAGCCTTCGGAAAATCCCTGAGGCGATATCGATCCAACTGGGAGCTGTCCCTGCCCGGGCCCTGGTCCGGGAAACACGGCGCCCACCTGACGTTTTGGCGTCAGAGGATTTTAGGGCAAACGGCCATGGTGGTCCCGTCACCCCCCTTCCCTTCCGGCCCGCGGCCTGAAATGGACCCGCTGTCCAAGGAGGCCCTGCGCCGCGCCGCGCTCGAGGCGCGCAAGGCCTTCGTTCGTACCCTCTCGGATGCCGACCGCGCGCTATTGGAGCGCCGCCTCGCCGAACATTTGACCTCGCTGTTCGCCGGAGTGGCGGTCGTCGGGGGTTATTGCCCGCTGGGCTCGGAGATCAGCCCTATTCCCGCAATGGAAGAAGCCCGCGCCGGTGGCGCCATCGCCGCTTACCCGTGCTTCGCCAACCCGGCCAAGCCGTTCCGCTTCCTCGCCGGCGATCCGCTCGAGCCCGGCCCTTTCGGAATCATGCAACCGGCCCGCCGCCATCCGGTCGTGCAGCCCGACCTCATCCTCGTCCCCTTGATCGCGATCGACGGGCGCGGCACCCGCCTCGGCCGCGGCAAGGGCCATTACGACCGCGCTCTGATCGGGCTGAAGAAAAGCAAGGCGCGGCTGATCGGCGTCGGCTGGCCCCTCCAGCGCCTCGCCGACACGATCCCGGCCGACGATTGGGACATCCCTCTCGATGCGTTCGCCTCGCCCGAGGGCGTCGAATGGTTCGGCCAGGCGCCGCTGCCGTTCTGAACGAAGATGCCCGGCGAACGCAGTCCCTCGTCGCGAAAGCTCGCCGGAATCGGCATGATCCTGGCGCTGATCGTCGTCTGGGCGACGTTCGTCGCAAGCCTCGCGCCGTTCGTCGGACAATGGCCTGTGCTTGCGCAGGCGCCATTCTATCTGGCGGCCGGAATCGTCTGGATCGCGCCGTTGAAGCCGTTGATCCGGTGGATGGAGACGGGATCGTGGCGATCCCCGCGGCAAGGAAATGACTGAAGCTTCGACTACCGGCCTGGCGCCGCGTTGAACTGACTGTATTATTCAACTATATCACTCGATCACTCGAATGGCCCAGTCGCTGACTCTCTCCCGCCCCATAGAGGGCATGCGGCACCGTGCGGCACGGCTTCGGCTGCGCGCGCGGCAGCTGTGGCGCGCCTATCCGCGGGAGACGCTCGGACTGGGGCTGCTCGGCCTTGCCACGGCGCTGGCGATCGGCGGCGCGGCGCATTCGACGCCTGAACTCCCGCGCGGCTCTGAGGCCGCTCCGCCCGCCGCTGCGCCGCTGTTGATCCGCCAGCTCCCCGCTGCGGAGGCGCTGCAGGTCAATCAGACGATCCCGCTTGCCTCGGGACCCAATCCGGCCGCGGCCCCGTTCCGCTTCACGGGCGACTCCGCCGCACGCACCCGTGCCCTCGAATGCCTCGCCAGCGCCGTCTATTACGAAGCCGGCAGCCAGGACGACAACGGCGAGCGCGCGGTCGCCCAGGTCGTGCTCAACCGCGTCCGCCACCCGACCTTCCCGGCGAGCATCTGCAACGTAGTCTATCAGGGCTCGACGCGGGCGACCGGCTGCCAGTTCACCTTCACCTGCGACGGGTCGCTCTACCGCCGTCCCGACGCCGAGGGCTGGCGCCGCGCGTATCGTATCGCCGAGCAGGCGCTGAACGGCTACGTCTACGCGCCGGTCGGCTACGCGACCCATTATCATGCCAACTACGTCGTGCCTTACTGGGCCTCGACGCTGGCCAAGAACGCCGTCGTCGGAGCGCACATCTTCTACCGCTGGGCCGGCGGATGGGGCCGTCCGGCGGCCTTCACCAGCCGTTATTCGGGTCATGAGCCCGACGTCGCCGCGCTTCGCACCGCCGCGCTCGCCGCCGAAGCCGCGACCGCGAACCAGCCGGAAAGCGTCGCCGAGGCGATCGAGAACATCCCCGGGGCGGAGCCGATCACGATCACCCCGTCGATGCGCGGCGACAAGCGCGTCGCGGTGCGCTTCAACCTCGTCGCCCGCAACGCGTCCGACCAGGCGCAGCACAAGGAATATGTCGAGAAGTTCGGCGTCTCCGACAATTTGCGCTGGTCGCTGTCGAACGACATCGTCGCCGCTGACGAAAAGCCGCTCGGCAAGCCGAGGGCCTCCAACCTCTCGACGGTTGCGACCGGCGGCGCAGTGACCGCAGCTGCGGCAGGCCCGGCGGCGACGGCGGCCGCCCAGCCCTAGTTGGCAATCGCCGCGTTTACCTCGGGCAGCGGCGGCTCGGCCGGTGCCAGCGCCAGCTCCACCCGCAAGCGGATCCGGTCGAGCCGTCCGTCGATCGCCAGATAATCGTTGGACAGCAAGGTTGCGGCGCTCATCTGCCGCCCGGTGACCGCGAGCTCGCTGAAGGGGCCCTGGTCGCGCAGCGGATCGCGGTCCTGCAATTCGACCACCGCATCGTCGAAAGCCGAGCAGCGGTCGAACCGCTCGAGCGAGGGCTGCATCCGAAGCTCGCGGTGGCAATCCCGGCTACGCGCAGCAAGGGCGATCTCGTCGCTCGCCCGCGCGATGCGCGAGGCGTCGGCCACCGCTGAATCGACCGCGGTATCGACCAGCGGTCCGTCCATCGGGTCGTCCCGCAACGGCTCATCGACCTGGACCTGAGGCGGCGCTGCGCTCGCCGACAGCCTGTCGATCAGCGCCGCGACCGGGCCCGCCAGAACGACCAGGCACAGCACCGCGATGGCGGCCGCGACCGCCGCTCGGGCCCAGCCGTTGCCGGCCCCTGCCGCGCCATCCCATTCATCGTCGAAGACCAGCTCGTCCTTCGAGCCGTAAGCGGCGCGAAGCTCGCGATAGGCGCGGGTTATCTCCGCCGCGCGGCCGGTGTTGCCGCCGGCGCGGTCGGGATGGTGGCGCTTGATCAGCCTCTTGTAGGCCCGCTCGATCGCTGCCCAGTCGGCGCCGGGCTCGAGGCCCAGAGCGGCATAAGCGGATGCGTCGGCGGGCATCCGCACCGTCTAATTCACCTGTCCCATGACTGGAAAGTGGCGCGAGTGACGGGGCTCGAACCCGCGACCTCCGGCGTGACAGGCCGGCGCTCTAACCAACTGAGCTACACCCGCGTTTTTGGATTGGTTAGACTGTGGGCGGCGACCTAGGTGGCGGGCTTTTCGGTGTCAACCATCGCCGGCTCCATTTCCCGCCTTTCCTCCTCCTCTTCCTCATCCGGGTCGCCGATGTGGGTCAGGGTCCCGTGCTCGAAGAGGAATCCGGCGATGTCCGGAGTGCCGGC
>DASUXP010000152.1:0-3526 GCA_036377835.1 Sphingomicrobium sp.
GCGCGCCGCTCGCTCGGCAACTTCGTCGCCGACGTCGCCCGCTGGCGGGGGATGCTGACCTCATCCTCCCCTGCATTTGCAGGGGAGGGGGACCACCCGCAGGGTGGTGGAGGGGTCTCTTCAAGCGCCCTCCCCCACCCCGAGCTCGCCCGCATCGTCCTCGAAGAATCGGGCTATACCGCCATGCTCCAGGGCGACCGCTCGGCCGAAAGCGCCGGCCGCCTCGAGAATCTCGCCGAATTGACGCGCGCGATGGAGGAATATGAATCGCTCCAGGCGTTCCTCGAGCATGTCAGCCTGGTCATGGACAATGACGAGGCCCGCCAGGGCGAGCGCGTGACGATCATGACGATCCACGCGGCCAAGGGCCTCGAGTTCGACACCGTCTATCTCCCCGGCTGGGAGGAAGGCGTGTTCCCGTCGCAGCGCGCGCTCGACGAGGGCGGCCTCGCCGCGCTCGAGGAAGAGCGCCGCCTCGCCTACGTCGCGATCACCCGCGCTCGCCGCAAGGCGACCATCCTCCACGCCGCCAACCGCCGCATCTACGGCCAGTGGACGAGCAGCATCCCCAGCCGCTTCCTCGCCGAGCTACCCAAGGCGCACATCGAGGAAGAGACCACGATGACCGGCGGCGAGAGCCTGTGGCGCGCGCAATGGTCGGAACGCTCGGACCCCTTCGCCCATGTCGCCCGCCCAACCCGCGGCCCCGGCTGGCAAAGAGCGGCCAGAATCCCCTCTGCCCAG
This sequence comes from Sphingomicrobium sp., assembly GCA_036377835.1. Classification (GTDB taxonomy): domain Bacteria; phylum Pseudomonadota; class Alphaproteobacteria; order Sphingomonadales; family Sphingomonadaceae; genus Sphingomicrobium. The sequence goes on from DASUXP010000152.1 coordinate 745, forward strand.
CGGGGAGAGGGCGACTCGCGCTCCGGCGCGAGCGGGGTGAGGGCAAGACAGTGGGGCAGCGCACCACCCCTGGAAGTCCGCGCCTCCGCCGTCAGCCTCGGCAACCAGGGCCGCACCGACCTCGCCCTCGGCCAGCGCGTGTTCCACGGCAAGTTCGGCTACGGCACCATCGCCGCCATCGAAGGCAACAAGCTCGAAATCGACTTCGAGCACGCCGGCCGCAAGAAGGTGCTCGACAGCTTCGTCAGCGCGGGCTGACCAGAGAAGGCTTTTCCTGGCACTGCTCCTTATTTAGCCTTGTCCCGAGGGGGCGCATCAATGCGAGTCACTCTACCGATCTTTCGCCGGCTCGCCGCAGCCCTGCGAAAGCGGGACTGGTTCGAAATCGGGTTCGAGCTGTTCGTCGTCGTGCTCGGCGTTGTGCTCGGACTCGAAGCGTCCGGGTGGGCGGCCAAGCGCGAAGAGCGTGAGTATCGCCGGCAGATGATTGCGGCACTCGACGAGACGCTCACCGACTATGTCGATTCCGGCAACCATATTCATCGCCGTATCGTGACCGCGATCCGGGATTACGATCGGCGCGTCGCGGCAGGCGAGCGGCCGCCGCCACCAATCCTGCGCTTCCCGCTACTGGACCGGCCACCCACCCGCGCATGGGATGCGGTAGTAGCGACAGGACTCGCTCGCACGATCGATCCGAAGCTGGTTTTCCAACTCGCCATGCACTTCAGTCGAGCCGACAGCTTCGGGGATCGTTATCAGCGCTACAATCAGTTCACCGAGCACGAGGTGCTCCCCTACGAAGCTCGCCCTGCGCGCTTCTATGGGCCCGACGGCAAGCTCGCCATTCCCTACGCATCGCACGTGCAGCGCTTGCGCGAGCTGCTCGCACTCAATGACCAGATGACCGAGGAGGCGGTAGCGATGCGCCGCGAGCTCAACGCGGAGAAGTAGCCGAATTCCTCCGGCTCAGCTCAACGCCTTGGATACCACCGTACGCGACTGTTCGTGCAACGCCCAGAAGTTGCGCACCGTGCCGCCGGCGAGCTTCGCCTGGAGCACCGCCAGGTGCGAGTTCCAGCCGCTGCCGAAGTCCTGCGCGCCAGTGCCACTCTGAATCCCGCTGTGGGTCAGCACCAGGCGCGTGCGGTCGCCCTCGGCGAACAGCTCAAACGTCGCCACGCCCTCCTTGCCGCTGCCGAACGTGAAGGCGAGCACCCGGTTCGGCTCGTGGCGGACGACTCTCTCGTGGCTCACTCGACCTTTGTACGGCGCGTAGCTCTCGGGATAGGGCACGTCGTCTTCCGACAGCTTGTCATGATCGAACAGCAGGTCGACCGGGCTGTCCGCCTGGGCGTCGGTGCCGCCGGCGAACCATTGTGCACGAAGGTCCGCCTCGGTGAGGTATCGCCAGACCGTTTCGACCGGGGCGTCGAGCATCCGCTCCATGCGGATCGTGTCGGGCGCGACTCGCTCGATCGAAAAATCTCTCTGAAGCACTTGCTCACCCATTGTTCTTCTCCTTGGTGTTGGCCGACTGGATCAGCGCCTCGAGACGATCGAGGCGGGCGGTCCACAACTGCTCCCACTGACGCAGCCAGCGATCGGCCTCGGCGAGCCGCTCCGGCTGGAGGCTGCAGATCTGGCTGCGGCCTGCCCTGCGCCGGCGGACGAGGCCCGCGCTTTCGAGGACCTTCACGTGCTTCGATGCGCCGGCGAAGGTCATCGCATAGGGTTCGGCAAGCTCGCCGACGGTCCGGTCGCGGACGGCAAGGCTCGCGAGCATTCCGCGCCGGGTCGGATCGGCCAGAGCGTGGAAAACTGCATCCAGTTGTCGTTCAACCATGTGGTTTAAAATATCGGCGGGCAGAACGATTGTCAACCAGGTGGTTTAATAAAAGCTGCACTGGCGTCCGATCGGCCCGCACGGCTAGAGAGACCCGTGACCGACGATCCTTCTCCCTACACCGTCCGCGACAATCCCGAGCAGCACCGGTTCGAGATTGACCTCGGCGACGGCAGCATGGCCGTCGCGCAATATACGCTGCCCGCGGGCAAGATCATGTTCACCCATACCGAGGCGCCGCCGGCGCACGAGGGCAAGGGCCTCGGGACCATGCTGATCGAGTTCGCGCTGGCCGCGGCGCGAGAGCGGGGGCTGCAGGTGATCCCCATCTGCCCCTTCTTCGCTGCCTACATGCAAAAGCACGCCGAGGTGCAGGACCTACTCGATCCGGCCTGGCGCACCCGCTTCGGCCTCGACTAAAGGTCAGGCGTTAGTCCGCTCGCGCTTGCGCTGCGGGACTCCATCGCCGCCGGTCGAATCGTTGTCGACGTCGCCTTCGACCGTGTTCTCACCTTCGATCGCGCTGGGCGGAACGCCGGTGGCGAAGCTGCCTTTCGACTGGCCGATCCCCGGGTTCCGCTCGAGGTCGTCGCGGAACTTGCTTCCGCCCTTCGGCTGCTTGCTGCTCGTCATCAAAAACCTCCTCCTCCGCTCAACGAACGATGCGGCGGAGGGTTGACCGGCCGGGCGCACGGGCAAGCCGCCCGAACCCCTTTACGGCGTCATGTCTTCCCCCAGAGTCCAGCTGGGCGGGTCGCTTGCCGGAAACGATTCCAGCCCCGCCCGGTCGATCCGCGATTGTTCGCCGGCGATCCTGGCGGCGGTTTGCCGGCGCTTGCGCTGCCCCTTCGCGATCACCCCGATGGTACCGAGCGTGAGAGCCGCCGCAGCCGCGCTCCAGAGGCGTTTGGATCTCGCCATTCGCGTCGCAATAGC
>DASUXP010000153.1:0-5188 GCA_036377835.1 Sphingomicrobium sp.
ACGGCAATTTGACGGGCGCGGGCGGCGGGGCCGGCGCTCAGCGCCTCGATAGTCTTCTTTCCCAGCACGCCGTCGGGCTTCATCCCGGAGTCGGACTGGAACTGCTTGACCGCCGCGACGAGCGCCGGCCCGTAAGTCGACGCGGGCGGCGGTTGCGATCCGCGCGCTTGCGAAGCGTTGGCGTCAGGCAGGTAGCCGCCGGACCGAAGGACCGCGACGATGGCGGGGATTCGTTCGTCGCGCGCACCGGGGTTGATCGGCCGGTCACTGGGAATCGGTTGCTGCCCCATCTCGCCGGCCTGCTTGACGTAGCGCAGGAAGGCCTGGCTGAGCGCCTGATACTCCTGCGTCTGCGGGGCCAGCGAGTTGAGCCAATCGCCGACGTTGCCATTCTGCAGCGCCTGCTGAAGCCCGGCGCGCACGTCTGTTTTCGCCCGCGGGATGGTATAGACCTCGAACAACTTGTTCGGGTCGGAATAGCCGTTGGCCAGGGCCGACGCATATCGGAGTCCCGCCTGGACGAGTTGCTCGCCCTGCTCACCGCCTTTGAGGAACAGGTCCGGCCTCAACCCGTGAGCCGGTGCTTGCGCGATGGCCTCGCGAATTTGCTTTTCGGCCTTGGCATCGAGGCTAACTCCCGACGCCTCGGATGCGTGGTTCGCGCCGTTGGCGGTCGAATTGCCTTCGGAGCAGGACGCGAGGGCGGTGGTGCACAGGGCGAGGCCCACGGCCCCGCCGATCCAGTTACGTTTACTCATCGCCGCACTGAACGGCTGGCAACCGCAAGTGTTGCAGCCGCCACGCGGCGGGCTAGTCTTCCTGCATGTTGGGGTCGCGCAGGCCTTCGCCGATGGCGGCGCGGGCACTTTCCGCTTCCACGCTGGTCACCGGATAAGCGCAATAATCGGCGGCGTAAAAGGCGCTGGGGCGGTGGTTGCCGCTGAGGCCAATGCCGCCGAACGGGGCGTTCGACGGCGCGCCGTTGGTCGGCTTGTTCCAGTTGATCACCCCGGCGCGGACGTTGGCCCAGAATTTGTCGTACATGTCGGGGCTACCGCCGATCAGGCTCGCGGCGAGGCCGAAGCGGGTGGCGTTGGCCTCGTCGATCGCGGCGTCGAAGTCCTTGACCCGGACCAGCTGCAGGACGGGCCCGAATATCTCCTCGTCCGGCCTGTCCTTGACGTCGGTCACATCGATCAGAGCGGGCGTGAGATAGGACTGTGTCGCGACCGGGCGGTCGAGCCGGCGCAGCGGCTTGCCGCCCTTCATCATCAGGTTCAGCCATTGCTCCTGCACATGGTCGGCCGCGGCATTGTCGATCACCGGGCCCATGAACGGCTGCGGCTCCGCGAACGGCTGGTCGACCCGGATTCGGTCGATCAGCGTGAGCACGGCGTCGAGCAGCTCCTTCTCGTGCCCGTCCTCGACGATCAGCCGCCGGGCGCAGGTGCAGCGCTGGCCGGCGGAGAGATAGGCCGACTGGACGATGATCGTCGCCGCGGCCTCGATGTCCCTCGCCCGCCACACTACGAGCGGGTTGTTGCCGCCGAGCTCGAGCGCGAGGATCTTGTGCGGCGTGTCGGCGAACTGGCGGTGGAGCGACTGGCCGGCCCGGGCCGAGCCGGTGAACAGGAGCCCGTCGATCCCCGGCTCGGAGGCCAGCGCCTTGCCCTGTTCCGGACCTCCGACCAGCAGCCGGACGACGCCCTCGGGAATGCCCGCCTTGTGAAAGCAGTCGACGAGGATGGCGCCGGTCGCCGGCGTCTTCTCCGACGGCTTGAACACCACCGCATTGCCCGCGATCAGTGCCGGGACGATGTGGCCGTTGGGGAGATGCGCCGGGAAATTGTACGGCCCCAGCACTGCGAGCACGCCGTGCGGCTTGTGGCGGACGGCGACGCGGTTGCTGAGCGCCGCCTCGACCTTCTTCTGCGGGGTCCGCTCGGCATAAGCGGTGATCGAGATCTCGACCTTGTTGACCACCGCGGCGACCTCGGTGCGCGCTTCCCAGAAGGGCTTGCCCGTCTCCCTGGAGATCAACTCCGCGAACTCGGCCTCGCTCTTGCGCACCACATTGGCGAAGCGGCGCAGGGCCTCGATGCGATAAGCGTGGCTGTGCGCGGCCCAGGCGGGCCAGGCGGCGCGCGCGGCGGCGACCTCGGCGGAAGCATCCCCGATCGCTCCCGACCAGACTTCCTTGCCCGTCTCGGGATCGGTGGACACGAGCGTTCCGGGCATCGGAGCCGCCTTCACGTCCGCGTCCTTCTCGTCAACCTTGCGGTGCATCGACCCTCATTGCTTCGCCCATGCGGCCAACGGCTGTAACCTTGTCCTCGAACGGCCGCCAGTCGTCGCGCTCCGCGATGGCCGACCAGATCGCCTCGACCTCGTCGATATGCATCGAGCAGGGCGCGGAATCCGACCAATATGGATGCGCTTGGGGCCTTTCGCGACCCTCGAGCGCCTTCGCCAGCGCCCGGAATGGCTCGGACGGATAGCGCTCCGCCCCCGGATCGCGACCGCCGCGCCAGTCGAAAAAGACGCGATCGATCGGCTGCTCGCGCGTTGCCAGGGCCTTGATCAGCGCGCTCGCGATCCCAGCGTCGGGCGTCACGCCAAGCCGCCGGCACATGGCGGCGACTAAGGCCTGCTCAAAGCGGCCGCTCCAACCCGCCAGCATCTCCGACAGCGGCGGCGCCTCGGCGAGGAGCGACATGCAGCCGGCGAACTGCGCGAGGTCCCAGTGGATGGCCTCGGGCTGCCGGCCGAAGGCGTAGAGCCCGTAATGATCGAAGTACGCAGCGGTAAACTCAGGCTCCCACTCCGGCGTGAAGCGCCAGGGACCGTAATCGAAGCTCTCGCCGGTGACGTTGATATTGTCGCTGTTGAGCACGCCGTGGACGAAGCCGGCGGCGAGATAGGAGGCGGCGAGGCCCGCGGTGGCGCCGGATACCAGGTCGAACAGCCGGAGCGCGTTGTCGGCATCGCCTGCGGCCGGCTTCTCGGAATAGAGGTTCTGCAGGCAATAGCGGACCAGCCTGGCAAGATTGTCCGCCTCACCGAAGAAGGCGAGGCGCTGGAACGTGCCGATCCGGATATGGCCGTGGCTGAGGCGGGTGAGCACCGCGGAGCGGGTTGGCGAAGGCTCGTCGCCGCGCTCCAGCGCCTCGCCGGTCTCGAACAGGGCAAAGCTTTTCGACGTGCTGACGCCGAGCGCCTCGAGCATCTCGGTCGCGAGCACTTCGCGAACCCCGCCCTTGAGGGTCAGCCGCCCGTCGGCATGGCGGCTGTAGGGCGTCTGGCCCGATCCCTTGGTGCCGAGGTCGAGCAACCGCCCGTCCCCACCCCGCAGCTGAGCGAAGGTGAAGCCGCGGCCGTCTCCGATGTCGGGATTGTACACCCGGAACTGGTGGCCGTGATAGCGCAGCGCCAGCGGTTCGATCAGGTTACCTGGCAGCGGCTCGAAGCGGCAGAAGTGCCGTGCCCAGCCCTGCTCGTCCATGTCCAGGCCGACGCGATCAGCCCAGCGCTCGTTGAAGAATCGCGGCGTGCATTCCGGAAATCGCGCCGGCTCGACCGGATCGTAGAAATCGCCGCCGAGCTCGAGGATTTTCGGGTCGGGGCGATAAAGCGGCACCCGGCCTAAGTGGTGATGCGCTTCAATTTGTCGAGCGCGGCGCTGTCCGGCTCGTTCGGGGCGATGGTCGACACGAACTTGCCGTCGCGGTCGAACAGCAGCACGGTCGCGGTATGGTCCATCTCCTGCCCGGGCATCGGGTGATGCGACGGCTCGGCGAAGATCCCGTACTGCTTCTTCACTCGATCGATCTGCGCCGGCGAGCCGGTGAGTCCGATGATCGGCGAGTTGAACGCCTCGGCATATTGGCCGACCTCTTCCGGCCCGTCGTGCTTCGGATCGATCGTCACGAAGACGATGTCGAACTTGTCGTCGCCGCCGGCCTGCTTGCGCAGGTTGACCAGCCGCGCCAGCGTCGTCGGGCAGACGTCGCCGCAGCGGGTAAAGCCGAAGAACATGACGTGCGGCTTGCCGGTCAGAGCACTGCTCGAGAAGGGCTTGCCGTCGCCGCCGACCAGGGTGAACGGCCCGCCGATGCTCGCCTGAACGGGGGCGGTTTGCGTCGCGGTGGGCGGGCTGGCCGATTGCCTTGGAATCAAGATCAGCGCCGCCACGCCAACGACGGCGAGGGCAACGAGCACCCAGAGGAGGGTGCGGACGGTCTTGAGGCGGTCGTTGGGGTTGCTCATGCGGGTCCCTCAAGGTCGCCCTGCGCCGCTCGTCAAGCTGCAATCGCCAGCGCGTCTGTCGGTTCGTCGAATATGCGATTGATGAGGGCGTCGGCCGCCACTAACCCGATGCCCCAAACGGGGGGAAGTAAATGCTTGAAATCACGAACTTGTCGCACACCTACCCGAACGGGACGGTCGCCCTCTCGGACGTGAGCCTGTCGATTCCGCAGGGAATGTACGGCCTGCTCGGCCCCAATGGCGCAGGCAAGTCGACCCTGATGCGCACCGTCGCGACGCTCCAGGCGCCGACCGCGGGAAGCATCACCTTCGGGGACATCGACGTGCTGGCGGAGCCGGAGCGGCTGAGGCGCACCCTCGGCTATTTGCCCCAGGATTTCGGCGTCTACCCGCGCGTCTCGGCCTACGCGATGCTCGACCAGCTGGCGGTACTCAAGGGCATCACGTCGAAATCCGACCGCAAGGCGGTGGTCGAGACCCTGCTCCAGCAGACCAACCTGTGGGCCGTGCGCGACAAGAATCTCGCCGGCTTCTCCGGCGGCATGCGGCAGCGGTTCGGGATCGCCCAGGCGCTGATCGGCAACCCCCAGTTGATCATCGTCGACGAGCCCACCGCGGGCCTCGACCCGGAGGAGCGCAACCGCTTCCTGAACCTCCTTGCAGCCATCGGCGACCAGGTGGTCGTGATCCTCTCGACTCATATCGTCGACGACGTCGCCGACCTCTGTCCGCTGATGGCGGTGCTGGCCAACGGGCGGGTGCAGCTCCAAGGCAAGCCCGGCGACCTCATCGCCTCCACCCGCGGCAAGGTGTGGAAGAAGACCATCGATCATAGCGAGCTCGAGCAATATCAGGCGAGCCACGAGGTGATCTCGACGCGGCTGTTCGCGGGCAAGACGATCGTCCACGTGCTCTCCGACAC
>DASUXP010000154.1:0-3449 GCA_036377835.1 Sphingomicrobium sp.
CGCGCGGCGCGGCACGATGGACGACGAGCTCTCCGCCCGCCAGCGGCAGCAGGCCGCTGCGGCAGACACTTATTTGCTGACCGAAGCGCGCTACCGCGAAGGGATCGACAATTTCCTCGCCAGCCTCGATGCGCAGCGCTCTTATTATTCGGCGCAGCGGGCGCTGGTGCAGACCAAGCTCACCGCCGCGCAGAACCGGGTCGCACTCTACCAGGCGCTCGGCGGCGATTCGCTGATCGAGGCACCCATCGCGCCCCCCGTCCGGCCCTAGCCCGGCACCTTCACCGAAAAGGGATCGGCCTTCTGCTGCTGCGACTGCAGCCAGCCCAGTTGCCCCGCGAAGACAATGCACGCCCCAGCGACGATGGCGAGGCCGTAAGGAATCCCGCGGTCGCGGCCGGCGAGGCTCTTTCTCGCCTTTCGTCCCGATAGCGAGCGGACGATGATGAAACCGAGCGCGAGGATTCCGCCGGCGATCGCCACGGTGACGAGCATCCATACCGCCGCCGCCAGGTTGACCCACAGGCCGAGCGCGGCAAGCAGCTTGACGTCGCCGCCGCCGACCTTGCCGCTGGCGAACATCAACGTGCCCCCGGCGAGCAGCACGGCGAACACCAGCGCATTCTGCCACAGCGCCAGCGGAAAGCCCTGCAGCGCCATGGCGACCGGCGCGCCGATCAGCACGGCGAGGCTGGTCGCGTTGGAGATGCGCAGGCGCACGGCATCCTCGATCGCCGCGGCCGCAAGAGCGGCCCCGACCAGCGCCAGCAGCCAGAGCGGGGACGTCGCGATCAGGTTCATGGTTTGACGCCCAGCGCCTCGAGGTTGTTGGCGGCGCGCGTGTACCAGCTCCCGCTCACCTCCAGCGCCTGGGTGAAGGCCGCGATCGCGCGCGTGCGGTCGCCGAGCACCTTGGCCGCCACTCCGGCGTCGTTGAGCCGTGCGGCCCAGTCATGCTCCGACTCTCCCGCACGCCGCTGCGGGAGGTCGCTGGCGAGCGCGGCTCGAGCGAGCTCGAGATTGCTGGCGATCCGCTTGGACCTGGGGTCGAGTGCCGCGGCTCGCTCGAAGACGGCCTCGGCCCGGCGCCAGTCGCCGCGCAGCAGCAGCGACCAGCCCTGGTTGTTCACCACTTCACCGCTCGCCGGAGCAAGCTGGGCGGCCTTGGCGTACGCCTCGTCAGCGGCCGCCCAATCCTGGCTGAAGTCGGCGAGGACGCCGCGTGCATTCCACGCCCGCCACGACGCGCCGGAAGCCGCGGTCGCGCATTCCACGAACGGCTTCGCGCCGGCGCTGTCGAGCAACCGCAGCGCGGCGATGGCGGCGTGCTCGCACAAGCGCGCGTCGCTCGCGCCGGCCTGTCGCAGTTGGCGGTAGCGCAGGAGCGCTTCGTCGTTCTTTCCCGAGGCGAAGGCCAGGTCGGCGAGCAGCCGATCGACCTCGCGTCCCGAGACGCCGGTCGCGACCGCCCGCTGGATCATCAACCGCGCCTGATCGAGCCGCCCGACCTCGATCGCATGCGCAGCATCGGCAAGCGACGGAGCGGCCGGCGCAGGGGTTGCGGCGGCGATGTCCACCACGATCAGCAACGGGAGGATCATCCCCGGGTCGAGGCGCTTCTCAGCAGCGGGGCATCGCGCCCGAGCAGCACGACGACCTCGCCGCTCGACGAGTCCATCGCCGAGCGGAAACCGAACTGCGCGGCGACGCTTCGGCCGATCGTCTTGCGGTGCGCGGGATAGAGCACAATGCTGGCGGCGCGAATCTCCGGCGCATCGCCGATCTCGATCAGCCGCCAGCCGCGCGCCAGCAGATAGTCGCGGGAGCGCGCGGCAATGCCCTGGCGCCGGGCGGCGTTGAGCAGCCGCACGTTGACGCGCGTCGGTGCGGCAGCCTCGCGCAGCGGGACCCAGCGCACCGTGGTGCTCTGCGCCGACCGCGCGACGACGGTCGGCTTGAATGCCGGCTCGTCCATCGTGATCAGCGCGACTTCGCCCGTCGACAGGCGCTCGAGCCTGGGGCCCATGGCGACATCCACCTGAGCGTCGGCGAGGACCGGCCGCGGCATCGCCACCGTCTGCGGATCGGCGGCGCGCGCGGGCGGCAGCGCAACGGTGATGCTCGATGCGGGCGCCGTGCTCGCGACCTGCGGCTGCGGGTCGGGCGCGGCTTCGTCGAGCGCCGCCGATGCCGAGGCGAGGTCGGCGATCTCGTCACGAACCGCGGCGGCCTCGGCGCGCTTGCCCTGCTTGTCGAGGGAGACGGCGAGAGCGCCGAGCAGCGCGGGGTCCTTGGGCGCGAGCGCCAGCGCCGCCTCGTAATTCTGCCGCGCGACGTCGAAGCGGCCCATCGCGTCATAGCAGGCGGCGATGCCGGCATAGGCCTCGGCGCTGTCCGGCTGCTCCCGCAGCACCTTGCGGAACGCTTCCAAAGCCAGACCCACGTTGCCTAGCGCGAGCTGCACCCGGGCTTCGCCGATCCCGGGCCGAAGCTTCGACCCCGGGTCGGCGAGCGGGCGAATGCTGATTTCCGCGGCCCCCGACGTGCAACCCGCCGCAGCAAAGGCGACTGTCACCAGCAGAGCTTTCATCCCCCCGCGCATGTCCTACCCCCCGTAAAGCGCCGGCAGGACGGCCCGCATCACGCGGATCATTGCCGGAAGCATCAGCACCCCGATCATCGTCGGCAGCATGCAGGCGACGAGGGGAATCGAAATCAGCACCGGCAGCCGGTGCGCCTTCTCCTCGGCGCGCATTCGCCGCTTCTCCCGCATCTCCGACGCATAGGTCCGGAGCGTCTGGGCGATCGACGAACCGAGCTTGGTCGACTGGATGAGCAGGGTCCCGAAGGCGCGGATCTCGTCCGCCCCGGCGCGGTCGGCCATCCTGCGCAGCGCATCCTCGTGGCTGCGCCCGGCGCGAAGCTCCAGCACCACCGCACCGAACTGCTCGGCGAGCCGCGGGTGCGAGGAAGTGATTTCCATGCCGACTCGGGCGAAGGCCGCTTCCAGCCCGAGACCCGCCTCCACGCACACCAGCATCAGGTCGAGCGCGTCGGGGAAGCCGTTGATCAGCTCCTGCTGCCGGCGGTCGGCCTTGGCGCGGATGAAGACGCTCGGCAGGTACAATCCGAGCCCCGCGGCGGCGATCAGCGAGACGTAGAGCTTGACCACGCTCGGGCTCGACGCCGTCATCCAGAAGAAGGTCAGGACCAGCCCGGGGAGGCCGACCACCATCACCAGGCGAACGAGCGTGTAGACACGCGGCGCATAAGTCTTGGTGAACCCCGCGGCGGCCAGCCTCTGGCGCAGCGATTCATCCTTGGTGTCGACCAGGCTGAGCCCGGTTTTCTCGATCGAGTTCACCAGCTTCAGCCACGCGCTCTCCACCTGCTCGGTGCGAAGCGAGCCCATGGTCGGTGCGCCACCGCTCACCCGCGGCCCCTCCTCG
>DASUXP010000155.1:0-3479 GCA_036377835.1 Sphingomicrobium sp.
ATCGGCGTTCTCATCACCGACCATAACGTCCGCGAGACGCTCGACATCGTCGACCGCGCCTGCATCATCTACGACGGGCAGGTCCTGTTTGCCGGTACTCCCGAAGCGCTGGTCGCCGACCAGGAGGTCCGGCGCCTGTACCTCGGCGAGAGCTTCGCGCTCTAGGGGAGGCGGCCAGCGTGGGACTCGGTCCCTCCTTAAGCATTCGCCAATCGCAGCAGCTGGTGCTGACGCCCCAGCTCGCCCAGGCGATCAAGCTGCTCCAGCTCAGCAACCTCGAGCTCGACGCGTTCATCGCCGAGGAGCTGTCGAAGAATCCCCTGCTGGAAAGCCGCTCAGACGACGAGGGCGAAGCTGCCCCTTCGGGCGACACCGAAGCAGCCGATTTCGATTCGCATGAGGCCCCGGACGATCCAGGTGCCGACGAGCTCATCCTCGCCCAGGCCGAGGACGACCGGCCGCTCGACGTCGACTGGACCGCCGAAGCGCTGGAGACCGACAGTTTTGCCGACGTGGTCAGTGCCGGCGGCGCAGAGGAGGCGTTCGACTTCGACCGGCTGCAATATTCGGCCGCATCGCTGTCCGAGCACCTGATCGACCAGCTGCACGGCGCTTCGGGCGCCGTCGGCGACCTCGCCCGTATCATCGCCGAGGCGCTGGACGAGACCGGCTATCTCACGGTCTCGGTCGAGCAGATCGCGGAGCTGTCGGGCGCCCCCCTCGACCAGGTCGAAAATGCGCTGTGCCTCGTGCAGGAGCTCGACCCGCCGGGAGTCGGCGCACGGTCGCTCGCCGAATGCCTCGCGCTGCAGGCCAAGGCCGCCGACCGCTACGATCCGGCGATGGCGCGGCTGATCGACAATCTCGACCTCTTGTCCAGGGGCCGCACCGGCGACCTCAAGCGCATCTGCGGGGTCGACGACGAGGACCTCGCCGACATGGTTCGCGAGCTTCGCGCCTACGACCCCAAGCCGGGTTGCCGCTTTTCCACCAGCCTGGCCGAGGACGTCACCCCCGATGTGTTCGTGCGACGGACGGGCAAGGGTTATTCGGTCGAGCTCAACCAGGCGACGCTGCCGCGCCTGCTGGTCAACCGCCGCTACTATCAGGAGCTGAAGTCCGGGCCGCAGGACAAGAGCTCCCGCGCGTGGCTCAGCGAATGCCTGCAGAGCGCCAACTGGCTGGTGAAGGCGCTCGACCAGCGCGCGCGCACCATCGTCAAGGTCGTGTCCGAGATCGTCAAGCGCCAGCAGGGCTTCTTCGATCGGGGGGTCTCGGCGATGAAGCCGATGACCCTGCGCGAAGTGGCCGAAGCGATCGAGATGCACGAATCGACCGTCAGCAGAGTCACCTCGAACAAATATCTACTGAGCGACCGCGGGCTCTTCGAGCTCAAATATTTCTTCGGCTCGGGAGTCGCCTCGGCCGAGGGCGACGGCGCCGCGGCGGAAGCGGTCAAGGCGGGGATCAAGGAGCTGATCGAGGCCGAGACCGACATCCTCAGCGACGACGCGATCGCCGGGCTGCTCAAGCAGAAGGGGTTCGACGTCGCACGCCGGACGGTGGTCAAGTATCGCGAATCGATGGCGATCGGCTCGTCGATCCAGCGCCGGCGGCTGCGCAAGATCGCGGGGTAATGCTTCCCGGCGAAGGCCGGGATCCAGGCGGACGCGAAGCGGCCGTTCCGGCCACCCTGGACCCCGGCCTAGGCCGGGGAACCAAGCCGCGCCCAGATTGGCAAATGGTCCGACGCCCGCCGCGCCGCGGCGCTCATGTGCACCCCCGCCGCCTCGATGCTGAGATCCTTGTGGACGATGATCCGGTCGAGCTGGGCGACCGGGTGGCGGGCGTGGAAGCTGGCGCCCGTCGGGGCGAGGTGGAACTCGGGCTCGAGCTCCTTGAGGCAGCCGGCGACGGTTCGCCATTCGTTGGTGTCGCCCATCAGCACCGTCGGCATCTTCTGCGGGCGCGCCGCGATGGCGTCGAGGATCGAGCGCATCTGCCGCCGCCGCCAGATTCCCGACAGGTCGAGGTGCATTCCGACGACTCGCAGCGGGCGGTCGCCGATCAGCAGCTCGGCCATCACCGCCCCGCGCGGCTCCAGCGTCGGCAGCTCCAGCGCGGCGCAGTCGATCACCCCGACGTGCGGCTTCACCAGGATCGCGTTGCCGTGCCAGCCGATGTTGCGCGTATCGACCTTGAGCAGCCGCTCGGCCCGTTGCCGGGTCTTCTCGAACGGCCTTTTGTGGCGCACGCCGAGGTGCACCGGCTGGTAGGGACTGTGACTGTCGATCAGCTCGTGCGGCACCGCCGAGCCGCGCCCGCCGAAGCGCTTGTCCGCTTCCTGCAGCGCGACCACGTCGGCGTCGATCTCATGCAGCACCCGAAGCACGCGATGCGGATCGCGCCGGCGGTCGAGCCCGATCGCCTTGCGCATATTATAGCTCGCGACGGTGATGGGTCCGCTGCTCACGGAACCGCCAACATCAGCACTGCCTTCCGAGTTCCTAGACGTCGAGATTGGCGACGCTCAGCGCATTGTCCTGGATGAACTCGCGGCGGGGCTCGACGACATCGCCCATCAGGCGGGTGAAGATCTCGTCGGCGACGTCGGCCTGGGCGACCTCGACGCGGAGCAGCGAGCGGTTGGCGGGATCGAGAGTCGTCTCCCACAACTGCTCGGCGTTCATTTCGCCAAGGCCCTTGTAGCGCTGGATCGAGAGGCCCTTGCGGCCCGCGGCGAGCACCGCGTCGAGCAGCTCCGAGGGGCGGGTGACCGTGACCGGCTTGCCCTTGGTGTCGGCAGCAACCTCTTCGGCTGCATCCTCGCCCTCGCCCGAGCCGACCGTCGGCTCCTGCTCGGCGGCGGCGCCTTTCTTGAGCGTGCGCAGGGCCGACGGCTTGGCATAGGCCGCGGCCTGCTCCTTGGCGAGGCCGTCGAGCTTGCGCGCCTCGGCCGAGACGAGGAAGCTCGGCTCGATGATGTAGGCGTCGGTGACGCCGCGCCACAGCCGCTTGAGGAGATAGCCGCCCTCGGCCGAGATCTCGCCCGTCCAGCTCGCCTCGGCATCGCCGGCGTTGAGCCAGCCGGCGACTTTCGCGATCGCCTTCGCACGCCCGTCCTTGTCGAGGCTCGGCTTCAGCGCTCCGTTGATCGCCAGCGCCTCGATCAGCGCGGGGTCGTACTTGCGCGGCGCATAGCGCATCAGCGTGCGCATCCGCCGCGCGTGATCGACCAGCGCCTTCAGGTCATTGCCGCTGCGCTGCCCGTCGGGGGTGTCGAGCACCAGCCCTTCGAGCCCCGCCTCCTCGAGATAATCGTCGAGCGCGGCGTCGTCCTTCAGATAGACCTCGGAGCGGCCCCTTGCGACCTTGTACAGCGGCGGCTGGGCGATGAAGAGGTGCCCGTTCTCTATGAGCTGCGGCATCTGCCGGTAGAAGAAGGTCAGCAGCAGCGTGCGGATGTGCGCGCCGTCGAC
>DASUXP010000156.1:0-13670 GCA_036377835.1 Sphingomicrobium sp.
ATGAAAAGTCCGGTGACGCGAAAGTGAGTCTTTTTTGCCGCGAGCTGTGGCGGGGCGGCGTCAGGCGACGGCGGAGCTGGGCGAGCGGCTCCTCGCGCGGGCGCGGGCGATGGCCACGTGCTTGGCGACATCGCGGAAGAAGAGGAGGTCGTCAGCATCGAAGCTGCGCCGGGAACGGCTGGCGAAGGACAAGGTGCCGAGCAGCCGGCCGCCGACGATCAGCGGCTCGCACGCATAGGCGTTGATGCCGGCCGACCGGACGAGGTCCGCAAGCGGGTCGAGCGAGCGCTGGATATCCGTCACGTGCATCGCCTTGCGGGTCACCGCGACCGTGCCGCACACCGCCTGGCCGAAGTCGAGCGTCAGGCAGCGCTGGATCATGGCCTGGTCGAAGCCTTCCATGAAGCCGAGCTTCATGCCTTCGCCCATCTCGGTGACGACGAAGCCGAGGGTCGCGTCGACGATCCGCTCCGCGAGCAGCGCCCGGAACAGCGCCGGCATCACCTCGCGGTCCGGGTCGTCGCCGGCGAGCAGCCGGGCAGCGGTCTCCGCCAGGATCTCGCCGCGACGATTGCGCAGCTCGGCCTTGGAGCGCTCGCGAGCGATGCCGGGCAGAGTCGCCGCCGCGGTACTGGGCTTCCGCATGTGATCGATCAGCGTGGCCACGACAGGTTACTCCCGAGTCACTCGTTACGAGTGCGGGCTTATTAACCAGGCTTCGCCGCGTCGTCGGAAACTCGGTTCAACTTGGCCGAAGATCGGGCGGAATCGCCTCGGCCGCGATCATCGCCACGGCCTCGTCGAGGCTCATCATCTTCTGATGCTCGTCGCTGCCGAGGCGGCGCAGCGCGACCGTGCCCTCGTCCGCTTCGCGCTTGCCGACCACGAGCAGCAGAGGGACCTTGGCGAGGCTGTGCTCGCGCACCTTGTAGTTGATCTTCTCGTTCCTGAGATCGGTCTCGACGCGGATTCCGGCCGCTTCCAGCCGCGTCGCGACCTCGCGCGCATAATCATCCGCATCGGACACGATCGTCGCGACCACCGCCTGCACCGGCGCCAGCCACAGCGGGAACTTGCCTGCATAATGCTCGATGAGGATGCCGATGAACCGCTCGTAGGAGCCGAAGATGGCGCGGTGCAGCATGATCGGGCGATGCTTCTGCCCGTCCTCCCCGACATAGCTCGCATCGAGCCGCTCCGGAAGCACGCGGTCGGACTGGATGGTGCCGACCTGCCAGGTGCGGCCGATCGCGTCGGTCAGGTGCCATTCGAGCTTGGGAGCGTAGAAGGCGCCTTCGCCGGGCAGCTCCTCCCAGCCAAACGCGTCGTTGGCCATTCCGGCCGCCGCGACCGCATCGCGCAGCTCGCCTTCGGCCTTGTCCCAATCCTCGTCGCTACCGAAGCGCTTGTCGGGCCGAAGCGCGAGCTTCACCGCATAATTGGGGAAGCCGAGGTCCTTGAGGATTCGGTCGGACAGCTCGCAGAAGGCGCGCACCTCGTTGATGATCTGGTCCTCGGTGACGAAGATGTGAGCGTCGTCCTGGGTGAACTGGCGCACGCGCATCAGGCCGTGCAGCGCGCCGTGCGGCTCGTTCCGGTGGCAGCAGCCGTTCTCGTAGATCCTCAGCGGCAGGTCGCGATAGCTCTTGATGCCCTGGTTGAAGATCAGGATGTGCGCCGGGCAGTTCATCGGCTTCAGCGCCATCAGATCGGCGTCGCCCGAGAGGATCGGCGCATCGTCCTCGGCGCCTTCTTCGGGAACATGGGGAATCTCGTCGGGGACGACGAACATGTTCTCGCGATACTTGCCCCAGTGGCCGCTCTTTTCCCACTGGCGCGCGTCCATCAGCTGCGGAGTCTTCACTTCCTGGTAGCCGGCGGCGTCGATGCGGCGGCGCATATAGGCTTCGAGCTCGCGCCAGACGATGTAGCCGTTGGGGTGCCAGAAGACGCTGCCGTGCGCCTCCGCCTGGAGGTGGAACAGGTCCATCTCCTGCCCGATCTTGCGATGGTCGCGCTTGGCCGCTTCCTCGAGCCGCACGAGATGCTCGTCGAGCTGCTTCCGGTTGAGCCAGGCGGTGCCGTAGATACGGCTCAGCATCGGGTTCTTGGGGTCGCCGCGCCAGTAAGCGCCCGACACCCGCGTAAGCTTGAACGCATTGGGGTCGAGCTTGCCGGTCGAGGCGAGGTGCGGTCCGCGGCAGAGGTCGATCCACGCGCCCTCGCCCTCGCCGGTGCGGTACATGGTAATAGCCTCGCCCTCCGGAAGCTCCATCACCCACTCGGCCTTGAACGCTTCGCCGCTCTTGGCGAAGAAATCGCGCACCTGCTCGCGGCTCCATACCTCGCGGACCAGCGGGCGGTCGGCTGCGATGATGCGCCGCATCTCCGCCTCGATCGCCGGCAGCTCCTCCTCGGTGAAGGGCCCGTGCTCGGCTGTTGGCGCGAAGTCGTAATAGAAGCCGTCGTCGGTCGCCGGGCCGAAGGTGATCTGGGTCCCCGGAAACAGGTTCTGCACCGCCTCGGCAAGGATGTGGGCGAAGTCGTGGCGGACGAGCTCCAGCGCGTCCTTCTCGTCGCGCGAGGTGATGAGCGCGAGGCTGGCGTCGCTCTCGAACGGGCGCATGATGTCGCGCACCTCGCCGTCCACCCTGGCGGCAAGCGCGGCCTTGGCGAGGCCCGGCCCGATCGCCGCGGCGACGTCCGCCGGGGTCGAACCCTCGGGCATTTCCTTCACCGAGCCGTCGGGAAGCGCGATCTTGAACATCCTGGTCATTTCGCCGCGCCTCTAGCGGTCCGGGGCTTCAGCCTCAACCGAGTGCCTCGCAGAAGCTGGGCATCGGCTCGTCGAAACCCGCTCCTGCCGCCGGCGAACGCCTCTAGCCTCGTGCGATGCGTTGGCTTCTTCCCCTCGCCGCGGCGACCGCGGCCTTGCTCGCCGTCCCCGCGACCGGTGCAAATCTTCCGCGCAAGGCGGCCCTCGCCGTTCGCCTGGGCCCGGCGCCGCAGGGTACGTCCGGTGCACTCGCCGTCGAGGTCTTTCCCGGCGGGACCGCAAGCGCGATCGGCCTGCGCAACGGCGACCTCGTCGTCAGCGCCGGCGGGCGGCCGGTGACCAGGTCCGCCGATCTCGTCGCCTACGCCTCCTCGCTTCATGCCGGCGAGAAGGTCGAAATCACGGTTCGCCGCGACGGCCGTGACGTTCGGCTCGGCGGCAAGGCCAAGCCGCGGCCGCTCGAGGCCTATGCGGACGCGACGGTCGACTACGGCGCCGTCCCTTTTCGCGGCGGGCTGATCCGCGACATCCTCGTATCGCCGAAGGCGGTTGCAAACCCGCCGGTGCTGTTCCTGCTTCAGGGATTCAGCTGTGCCAGCATCGATTCCGGCCCGCCCGAGGATTCGTACCGCCGCCTTGGCGAAGAGCTGCTGAAGCGCGGAGTGGCTTATTATCGCGTCGAAAAGCCCGGCCTCGGCGACAGCAGCGGAACCCCCGCTTGCGCCGATATCGACT
Organism: Sphingomicrobium sp.; assembly: GCA_036377835.1. GTDB lineage: Bacteria > Pseudomonadota > Alphaproteobacteria > Sphingomonadales > Sphingomonadaceae > Sphingomicrobium. The sequence continues at coordinate 3,512 of DASUXP010000156.1, forward strand.
TTACCGCCGAGCTCGAAGCCTTCCGAGCGGCTTACAAGCACCTGATCGAGGACCGGCATGTCGATCCCGACCGCATCTTCATGTTCGGCCATTCCCTGGGCGGGCTCGAAGCGCCGTTGCTCGCGGCGGAGACTCCGCCGCGCGGGGTCGCGGCTTACGGAACGGTGTTGCGCAACTGGGCCGATTATCATCTCGACATCGACCGCTATCAGACCTTCCTCGCCAACGGCACGGATCCCGGCGAGGCAGCCGCGGCCACCGAACGCGACCGGGAGCTCTTCCGCCGCTTCTATTTCGGCAAGGAAGCGCCCGCCCAGCTCGCGGCCGGCAATCCGGCCTACGGCGCCGCGATGCGCGAGGTCATGGGCTGGGACGGCACCGACAGGCTATTCGGGCGCAACTACAGGTTCATGCAGGAGCTGGCGGGGCTTCCGCTGGCTTCCGCGTGGCGGCGGGCAAAGACCAACGTCCTCGCGCTTTACGGCGAGTCCGACATCGTCGCGATCGATGACCGCGACCATAAGATGATCGCCGACATCGCCGACTTCTACCGGCCAGGGAGCGGACGCTTCGTGGAGGTCGCCAAGACCGGCCACGGAATGACACTTGTGGGGAACCGCCACGAGTATCGCGAGAAGGCGATGGCCGCGGAGGGAGCTCCGCCCGACGGGCCGTTCAACCCACAGGTCGCCGAGATCCTGGCAGGCTGGATCAAGGACTCGATGGAGCGCCCGCCGGTGCGGCTGCAGGCCGAACGCCAGGTGCCGGCGCCGCAGAGCTGAGGCGCGACGCCGCTGGAAACCGCCCCGCCCCCAGTCCGTTGACGGACAATGCTGCTGAGGGGCCTTGTCTCGCTCGTCGCGTTGATCGTCGTCATGGGCGCGCTGATCTTCGGCGCGGCGGGAACGTTCGATTACTGGCAGGCGTGGCTGTTCCTCGCCTGTTATTTCGCCGCCTCGCTGGTCGTCTCGCTGTGGTTGATCCGTTACGACCCCGCCCTGCTCGAGCGGCGGATGCGCGGAGGGCCATTCGCCGAGGGCGAGCGCAACCAGAAGATCATCATGGCCATCACCTCGATCGGCTTCGTCGCCTTGCTCGTCGTCCCCGGCCTGGACCGTCGCTTCGGCTGGTCGCGAATGCCCGATGCGATCGCCATTTTCGGCGACGTCCTGCTTCTTGCCGGCTGGCTTGGAATCCTCGTGGTGTTCCGCGCGAACAGCTACGCCGCCGCGACGATCCGGGTGGAGAACGGCCAGCGGGTGATCTCGACCGGCCCCTACGCCATCGTCCGCCACCCGATGTATGCCGCCGCCCTGCTGATGATGGCCGGCATCGCGCTGGCACTCGGCTCGTGGTGGGGGGCGCTGGTCTGGGCCGCGCTGCTTCCCGCGCTCGCGTGGCGGCTCATCGACGAGGAGCGCGTCCTCATGCGCGATCTCGCGGGCTATGCCGATTATCGCCGCAAGGTTCCCTGGAGGCTGATCCCGTCGATTTGGTAAGCGCGCCGTCGACCAAGGCACTCTTGCCAAGCCCTTCTCATCCCTGCAGTTTCGGCTTCGCTCGGGGTTAGGGGGAAGAACTTGGATTCACATCATGACTGGGCCGCGGCCGGGGGCGACCGCGCGATCCGTTTCACCGGCAACTGGCGCGAATACCTGCCGATCGCCGCGACCAACGCCTTGCTCATCGTCGTGACTCTCGGCGTCTATCGTTTCTGGGCGACCGCGAGGCAGCGGCGCTATTTGTGGTCGCGCACCCACGTGATCGACGACGCTTTGGAATGGACCGGGACCGGCAAGGAGATGTTCCTCGGCTTCCTCATCGTCATCGCCATCCTCGCCCCATTCTTCCTGTTCATCCAGTTCCTGTTCCCGGCGATGGTCGCGCGGGGAAAGACGGAGGCCGCGGGTGGAATCATCACCCTCTTCTACATCGCGCTCATCTATCTCGGCGGCTTCGCGCGGTTCCGGGCGCTCCGCTACCGGCTGTCGCGGACTTACTGGCACGGCATCCGCGGCGGCAGCGACGATCCCGGCTGGAATTATGGCGGAGAATATCTCGGTCGCTACGCGCTCACCTTCATGACCATGTTCATCATGTTCCCCTGGGCAGCGACGCGGCTGTGGAACTCGCGCTGGAACGCGATGAGCTTCGGACCGCTGCAGTTCCGCGCCAACGTCAATGCCGAAGGGCTGAAGTGGCGCTGGGCGCTGGTCTATCTGGTGCCGATCGGCGCGCTGATGCTGGTCGGGGTCATTGCCGCTACGGCGGGGGCGGCGTTCGCCAGTAGCGCGTCGCCGACGGTGGCCGGCATCTTCATCGGCCTCATTTTGATGTTCTACCTCATCATCCCGCTGATGACTCTCAACTGGTTCGCGGGCTTCTACCGCAAGGCCGCGGAATCGACGGCGCTGGGCAAGCTCGAGTTCGGCTTCGAGGCGACGACGATGCAGTGGCTCGGCCTGTTCCTCGGCAACCTGTTGCTGGCCGTGGTGACGCTCGGGTTCGGGCTGACCTACTGGGGGTACCGCAACTGGGCGTTCATGGTCCGCCACGCGCGGCTCTACGGCGAGATCGACCTCGCCGACCTCACCCAGTCGAAGACCCATGCGCCGCGCGAGGCGGAGGGCTTCGCCGACGCCTTCGACGTCGGAGCGATCTGACCCTTGATCGAAGGCAAGCTGTACGACGGCGTCACCGCGCATCCGCACGACGTGCAGGTGAGCGTCTCCGGCGGCGCCATCCACCTCGAGCAGGATGGCGGCTGGAACGACCGCGTCGAGGGTCGGCTGCTCAAGCGGATCGATGCCGATTCGGCGACTCTCCGGCTCGGCCGCACGGACCTTCCCGGCTGGCGGCTGATCGTTCCCGCGCAAGCGGAGGCGGAGCTGGCCGGGCTGCTCGGCCGGCGCGAACGTTACGGCCGCTGGATCGACCGCATCGGCCTCGTCCCCGCGCTGGTCGCCGGGGCGGCGATCACCGCCAGCGTGGTGGCAATCGGCTATTTCGCGCCGCACTGGATCGCGCCGCACGTGCCGATGAGCTGGGAGCGCAACGTCGGCGGCGCCATCGTCGGCGATTTCGGCGACATCCGCTGCCGCAACCCGGAGGGCCAGAAGGCGCTCGAGGCGCTGGTCGAGCGGGTCTCGCCCGGCGCGACCAAGGGGCCCAACGGGATCAAGGTCGCGGCGCTCGACGTCGGCATGTTCAACGCCGCCGCGCTTCCCGGCGGCTATATCGTCGTGTTCAAGCCGGCGATCACCGAGAGCGATCCCGACGCGCTTGCCGGCATCCTCGCCCACGAGGTCGCCCACGTGAAGCGGCGGCACGTCACCGAGGCGTTGATCCGCGAGCTCGGGATCGGGGCCCTGATCCGCCTGTTCGCCGGCGACATCGGCGCCAATGCCGAGCAGATCGTCGCGCTGAGCTACACCCGCGACAACGAATCCCAGGCCGACGCCGACGCCATCGCCATGCTGAAGCGCGCGGACATTTCGCCGCGGCCGACCGCCGAGCTGTTCCGCCGCTTCTCGAGGGAGCAAGCCAGCGGCCTCGCCTACAATGCCGAGTTCCTGCAGAGCCACCCGCTGAGCGGCAAGCGCGCGGTGAAGTTCGAGGCGAGCTTCGATCCCAAGGCGCACTACCGGCCGGCCATGCCCGAGCAGAAGATGGACGCGCTGTTCAACATCTGCTGGAAGAAGACCGAAAAGAAGTAAAGCGCGCTTGACATTAAGGCGCTGGTTGGTAAAGCGACCTTTACACGTCGTGAAGGAAGCTTGTCATGGTTCGCTATCGCAGCCCCGCCATTCGCCGCTACACCCTCCGGCTCGCCGTCTTGATGGCCGCCTATCTCGTTACTTTGTTCATCGCGGTGAGGGCGATCCGCGCCGACGCGGTTTCGGGCCCCGCGGCTTATGCGCTGGCGATCGCCCCGGCCCTGCCGGTGATCGGCGTCTTTTGGGCGGTGATGCGCTTGCTGGTCGAGGAACCGGACGAGTTCATCCGGCTGCTCCACGTCCGCCAGTGCCTCGTCGCGACCGGCTTCTGCCTCACCGTGATGACGGTGTGGGAGTTCCTCCAGAACTTCGACCTGGTGCCGCCCGGCAATGGCGGGTTCGGCGCGGCCTTCTTCTGGTTCGTCGGCCTGGGCATCGGCGGCATCTACAACAAGCTGACGCTGGGAACCGCAGGCTGCGTGTGAAGAACCGTCTTCGAATCCTGCGCGCCGAGCGCGGCTGGAGCCAGCAAGACCTGGCCGGCCGTCTCGAGGTGTCGCGTCAGAGCGTCAACGCGATCGAGACCGGCAAGTACGACCCGTCGCTGCCGCTCGCCTTCCGCATCGCCGAGCTCTTCTCGCTGCCGATCGAGGAGGTGTTCATCTCCCCGTCGAGGCACAGCTCGAAGGCGATCTAAGCCGCTGCGGGCGCTTCGGTTCGCACCGTAAGCTGCATCTCGGCATTGAGCAGCTTCGAGACGGGGCAGTTCGCTTTCGCATCCTCGGCGAGCTGGCGCAGCCTGTCCTCCTCGATTCCCGGGACATTGGCGGTGAGGTCGAGGTCCGAGCGGCTGATGCGGAAACCCTCTCCCTCCTGCTCGATCGTCACGCTCGCCGTTGTTTGCAGCGTCCCGTCGGTCATACCCTGCTTCGCCAAGGCGAACGACAAGGCCATGGTGAAGCAGCCGGCGTGGGCCGCGGCAATCAGCTCCTCGGGATTGGTTCCAGGGTCATTCCCGAAGCGCGTTCCGAAGCCATAATGCTGATTGTCGAGCACGCCCGAACCGGTGGTGAGCGAACCCTTTCCGTCCTTGCCCATTCCCTCGTAGCGGGCGGTTGCGGTGCGCGTGGTCATGATACGGTCTCCTTTCAGGCTTCAGCGCCGGCGAGCGCCTCGTCGATGATCCGCTCGGCGCGAACGAACAATTGCGTGTCGACGACCACGCCCGAAGCAGCGGCATTCTCCCGCACCTGCTCCGGCCGCGATGCGCCGATGATCGCGGAGGCGACATTGGGCTCGCGAAGCACCCAGGCGAGCGCGAACTGCGGCAGCGTCAGGCCCGCTTCCTCGGCGATCGGCTTCAGCCGCTGCACGGCACGCAGCACATCGGGATGCATCAGCCGCTCCATCCAGCCGCCCATGCTCTCGCTCGCCGCGCGCGAATCGCGCGGTGGCGGCTGATCCGGATCATATTTGCCGCTGAGCACGCCCTGGCCGAGCGGCGACCAGACGATCTGCGAAATGCCGTTGGCGGCGCAGAGCGGGATGACCTCGTCCTCGGGGTCGCGCCACAGCAGCGAATATTGCGGCTGGCTGGAGACGAACGGCGTGAACCCGCGCTCGCGAGCGAAGTCGGCGGCCGCCCGGATCTTGTCCGCCGGCCATTCGGAAAAGCCGATGTAGCGGGCCTTGCCGCTCTCGACCGCGCGGGTCAGCGCCTCCATCGTCTCTTCGAGCGGAGTCGCCGAATCGTAGCGGTGGCACTGGTAGAGATCGACGTAATCGGTGCGCAGCCGGTCGAGCGAGGCATCGAGCTGCTTTTCAACCTGGGCTCGCGAGAGGCCGAAATCATTCTCGCTCATCGGGAAATAGAGCTTGGTCGCGAGGATGTAGCTGTCGCGCGGTCGGTCCTTCAGCGCCTCCCCGAGGAAGCTCTCCGCCGCCCCGCGGCCATAGATGTTCGCGGTGTCGATGAAGTTGATGCCCTGCGCGAACGCCTCTTCGAGGCAGGCGCGCGCTTTCTCCGCCTCCACCCCGACGCCGTAGGTCAGCCACGACCCCAGGGAGATTTCCGAGACCTCGAGGTCGCTGTCGCCGAGCTTGCGGTATTTCATCGCCAAACTTTCCTCCGCTAAGGCAGCCGACTCATGGCCCAGCCCGATATCGCCTATACCGACATCCAGAGCCGTTCGATCGCCTATCGCCTGCGCCGGGGGAACGCACCGGGCCTCGTCTTCTTTCCCGGCTATGCGTCGGACATGGACGGCGCCAAGGCGCAGGCGCTCGATGACTTCGCCGAGCGCCGCGGCCTCGCCATGCTGCGCTTCGATTATTCGGGCACGGGGTCGAGCGGCGGGGCGTTCGAGGACGGCACGCTCGAACGCTGGCTGGAAGATGGCCTCGCGGTCGTGGACGCGGTCACCGATGGCCCGCTGATCCTCATCGGATCGTCGATGGGCGGGTGGATCGCGCTGCACGTCGCCCTGCTGCGGCGCGAACGGGTAGGCGCCATGGTCGGGATCGCCGCCGCGCCCGACTTCACCGAATGGGGCTTCACCGACAGGCTGAAAGCGCGGCTTGGTGCGGGCGAGACGTTGCGCGGCAAGGGCGATTACGGCGACCGTGTCACGACGGCCGCATTCTGGTCGTCCGGCCAGCGATTGCGGCTGCTTGGCGGCCAGATTGCGCTCGACTGCCCCGTTCGCCTGGTCCACGGCGAGGCCGACGCGGACGTGCCTCTCGACGTCGCCTTCCGCACCATGTGCGCGCTTCGTTCAGCCGATGTCCAGCTACTGACCATCAAGGGCGGCGGTCACCGGCTGTCGGAACCGCATGAGATCGCCGCGATCCTCGCCACCGTCGCCGGACTGCTGGAGCCTGCCTGAATGATCTTGCTGATTGCCGCCGTCCTCGCCGCAGCCGCCCCCGCGGCGCCGGCCTGCCCCGACGTGGTCACGCCCGACGCCTTCGTGTGCCGGGCGCTCGCCGCCCAGCAGGCGGGCGAGGACGAGACTGCGGCACAGGCGTTCGAGCAGGCGGCGCAAGCCTCGTCCGACAAGGAGCCGGCGACCGCCCGCATGTGGGCTGCCGCCGGCAATCTGTGGATCGCGGCGGGCAAGCCGGGCAAGGCCGCTCTGGCGCTCGACCGCGCGCTCGCCTTGCCGGGACTGCAGGCGGAGCAGCGCGGCGAGGCGCTGCTCGACCGCGCCCGCGCTGCCGAGGCGCAGAACGACCTCAAGACCGCGCGCGCCAGGCTCAATGAGGCCGTTTCGACCATCTCCGACGACCCCTTCTTCTGGTATTTTTCGGCGAGCCTCGCGATCCGCGAGGAGGACAAGGCGACCGCGCAGACTGCGATCGGAAAGGCGCTCAGCCTCGCGCCCGCCGACCCCGCGATCCTGTTCGAAGCCGGGCACGTCGCCCAATTCTCCGGCGATACTGTCGGCGCCCGCGATTACTGGACGCGGGCCGCTGCCGCCGACCCGAAGGGCGCGATCGGCAAGGCGGCGCGGGACGCGCTGGTGCTGCTGCCCGCGCCGCTCACGGTGAAAACCGGTCAGCCGAGATCGTAGTCGATCGTCGTCACCACCCGCACCTTCTGAAAGGGCGAGCTTCCGCCCGACGAGCTGCAGTCCTCGCAGGCTTCGCCGTCGCGTGCGCCGACCGAAAAATAGCCCTGGCTTGCCGTCTTGATCCGGCCGACCTCGGCTCCGCTGTCGCGCGCGAACTGTTCGGCGCTCCGGCGCGCGTTCTGGTTTGCCTCGGCGATCATCTCCGGCTTCAGCTGATTCAGCCGTGTGAAGACGTAGGTCACATCCGAATTGCTGATCGGGACCCCATCCCGGATCAGCTCTGACTGGCGGGCGTAGGCAGCGCGGACCCGCATCACGTCGTTGCTCTTGAGCTGGATCGACCGGCTGACGGTGACCCGCTCCTGCTCGCGGTCCTTGTCATATTGCGAGGTCGCGCTGATGCCCGTGTCGCTGACCTCGCCCGGAGTAAAGCCGGCGCGCAGGAAGAAGGAGCGCACCGCGCGGCTCCTCTCGTCGACCGACGCCTGGACCGGGGCGAGGGTCGTGCCCTCCTCGGCGAAGGACACCGTCCATGTCGCGAGGTTGGCGGTGACATCGCGTTCCGAAACGCCGCGGACGGTCACCGTTCGCTCGGCCATCTTGGCGCGCCTCAAGCCGTCCCCAAGCACATAGCCGCTCGTCGTCAGTCCCACGGCAAAAATCGCGACCGCGCCCAAAAGGACGGCGCGGCTGTCCTGAAGCTTCTGGATCATGGATGTGGTACCCGGCGTTCGTCCGCTTGCATGGCAGCCGCCGGTCACGATCGCCGGCTCGGGCTGCGACGAACCGTGCTGTTATAGCGATGAATTGAGTGAGGCGAAATGAAATTCTTGCACGCGATGATCCGGGTATCCGATCCTGAGGCGACCGTCGCATTCTTCCGGCTGCTCGGGCTCGAGGAGCGCCGGCGGATGGACGATGAGGCGGGCCGCTACACCCTCATCTTCCTCGGCGTGCCGGGCGAGAATGCCGAGGTCGAGCTCACCTGGAACTGGGACGAGAGCGGCTATTCGGGCGGCCGCAACTTCGGCCACCTCGCCTACCGGGTCGACGACATCTACGATTCCTGCCAGCGGCTGATGGACGGCGGCGTGACGATCAACCGACCGCCGCGCGACGGCCGGATGGCCTTCGTCCGGAGCCCCGACGACATTTCCATCGAGCTGCTGCAGAGGGGCACCGCGCTCCAGCCGGCGGAACCGTGGGCGTCGATGCCGAACACGGGGGAGTGGTGATGCTGGAAGTCGTTGCCGTCCCCGTCCTCACCGACAATTATGTGTGGCTGATCCACGACGGCGCCAGCGGCGAGACCGCGGCGGTCGATCCGTCGGTGGCGCAACCGGTGCTCGATACGGCTGCGGCCGGGGGATGGCGACTCACGCAGGTGCTCAACACGCACTGGCATCCCGACCACACCGGCGGGAACGCCGCCATCCAGAACGCGACGGCCGCTCCGATCGCCGCGCCCGCCGAAGCCGAGCGGGTCAGCAAGGTCGACCGAATCGTCTCGGAGGGCGACCGGGTCCGCGTGTGCGGCACGGAAGCAGCGGTCTGGGACATCCCGGCGCACACCGCGGGTCACATCGCTTATTATTTCGAGAAGGAAGGCATGATCTTCGTCGGCGACACCATGTTCGCCATGGGCTGCGGGCGGCTGTTCGAGGGCACCGCGCAGCAGATGTACGCGAACCTGAAGCGCATCGCAGAGCTTCCCGAGCACGTCCGCATCTATTGCGGGCACGAATATACGCTCGCCAATGCCCGCTTCGCCGCGCACGCCGAGCCCGGCAATCGCGCGATCGCCGATCGCCTCGCCGAGGTCGAGCGGCTGCGCGAGGCCGGGCAAATCACGCTCCCGACGACCGTTGCACAGGAACGCGAAACCAATCCTTTCGTTCGTGCATCGAACTGGGAGGAGTTCGCGCGCCTGCGAGCGGAAAAAGACAGCTTCCGTTCATGAAACGAGGCGCCACCGTGCGAATGCACAGGGGATAGATGGAGGTTGAAATGCGTGGGATCGCTCTCCTTCTGATCGGCGCCGGGCTCGGGTCCTGTGCCACCCAGCCGCCGCAGCCGACGCGCACCGCGCAGTCGCAGATGCGCTATCAGCAGCTGCTTGCCGGCAAGGTGGCCGAGGCGCCGGTCAGCTGCCTCAGGAGCTACAATGCCAACGACATGGAGGTGATCGACGAGAGCACCATCGCCTTCAAGGTCGGCACCCGGCGGGTCTATGTGAACCACATGCAGGGCGGCTGCGCCAATCTCGGCGGGCCCTACACGCTGGTGACTCACGGCTTCGGCGGCCAGGGGCTGTGCCGCGGCGACATCGCGCAGGTGGTCGACATCCGCAATCACTTCGCCATCGGCAGCTGCGTGTTCGGGGACTTCATCCCCTACGTGAAGCGCGCCTGAGCCTTACTTGCGGTAGAGCGCGTCGAGGCGCTCTCCGTAAACCTGGGAGATGACGTGGCGCCGGATCTTGAGTGACGGGGTCAGCTGCTCGTTCTCGATCGTGAAGCCCTCGTCGGCGAGGATGAAGCGGCGCACGCGCTCGATCACCGACAGGTCGGCGTTGACCCGGTCGACAGCCCGCTGCAGCCGCTGGTGGAGATCAGGAGCCCTGGCGATGTCCGCCTCGGGCACGAGCAGTGCGACGATGTGCGTGCGCCGGTCGCCGTAGACCATCGCCTGTGCGATCTCCGGCTGCAGCGTCAGCATTCCCTCGATGCGCTGCGGCGAGATGTTATCGCCCTTGTCGTTGACGAGAATGTCCTTCTTGCGGTCGGTGATCTTGATCCGGCCCTTGTCGTCGAAATGGCCGATGTCTCCAGTCGCCAGCCAGCCGTCCCTCAGCACCCGCGCCGTCTCTTC
>DASUXP010000157.1:0-14702 GCA_036377835.1 Sphingomicrobium sp.
ACCTGCAGGGTGGCGAGCAGGCCGAACATCGCGCCGGTGATCGTCGGGCGGCTGAGGATCACCATCCGGTGCTGCCCGACCTCATTGGTGGTCAGATAGATGTGGCCCGAGAGATGCGGGATCGAAACATCGCCGCGCTGCTCGAACTGGCTGTCGATGCGCTGGTGCTCGGCGAAGACCAGGTGCCCGGCCTCGGGGTTCCAGTCGATTTCCGTCACGTAGGTGTAGATGCCTTCGTCCGAGCCGAAGCTGGGGCGGATGGTGAGATAGCTGCCTTCGAGCCAGCGCACAGCCGGCCGGGTATAGGCGCCGAGCCTCTCCGGCGCGGAAACCGGGGGCCCGGACGAAGCCTCGGTCGCCGGCCTGAGGCCGAGCGCTTCCTCGATGCGGATCTTCGAGGCGAGGGTGAACGGCCGCGTGCCGGCGAGCGCCTTTTCGAGCGTCGAGAGGCTGATCCGCGCCATGTCGGCGAGCGCCTGGCGCGAGATGCGGCGGCGCGCGAGCTCCTCGCGAACGCGGCGCCCGAACTCGCGCGATTCCGCTTCCTTGAGCTCCTTGTCGTCCAAGCGGCCTCCCCGGTTGCGCGCATTCCCGCACATTTGCGCACATCCCGTCAACGGGTAGCCGGTTGTTTCTAACGCCGGCAGAAACAGGACAGCATTGCTCGTGGCTGTGCGGTGCCCGGCGGCTCTAATTGGCAGGCTCCAACTCTTTTTGGAGCAAGGCCAATGCCGACCTTTCCTCACCTGCTCGCCGCTTCCGCGATCGCGCTCAGCACCGCGCTCGCGACCACGGCGTCCGCCCCACTGAGCGCGCAGGACGCTGCAACCGAGGACGAAGGGCCCGGCAGCGGAGTGCTGATGCTTCGCGCCTTCGGTGACGATGCCGTGCCGGCGGTGCAGCTCGGCACCGACATGGACGTCACGGTGAGCGGGCCGGTGGCGCGCATCCGCGTGACCCAGGCTTTCCGCAACACATCGAGCCGGTGGGTCGAGGCGAGCTATCTCTATCCGCTGCCCGAGGAGGGCGCCGTCGACAGCCTGAAAATGGTCGTCGGCAATCGCGTCATCATCGGCAAGATCAAGCGCCGCGAGGAAGCGCGCAAGATCTACGAGAAAGCCAAGGCGCAAGGGCGGAAGGCGAGCCTCGTCGAACAGCAGCGGCCGAACCTGTTCACCAACCGCGTGGCCAACGTCGGCCCCGGCGAGACGGTGCTGGTGCAGATCGAATATCAGGCGCCGGTGCGGCAGGCCGGAGGCACCTTTTCGTTGCGCCTGCCGCTGGTCAGCGGGCCGCGCTACGTGCCCCCGCACAGCCTCGTCTCGACCGCGGCGGTGAACGATGCCCGAACGGTCACCGCCGCGCCGATCGCCCGGCCGGTGCCGGGGCGCATGCTCAATCCCGTCTCCATCACCGTGCACCTTGCGCCGGGATTCGCGCCGGCGGAGATGGCGAGCCCCTATCATCGAATCGCGGTCGAGGGGCAGGGCGCCGCTCGAACGATCCGCCTCGCCGACGGGCAGGTTCCCGCCGACCGCGACTTCGAGCTCAGCTGGCGCAATGCGTCGAGCGAGCCGGTCGTCGGCGCGTTCCGCCAGCAGGTGGGCCGCCAGACCTACGTCATGGCCACCGTGGTGCCACCGCTGATCCAGTCGCTGCCCGTGCCCCCGCGCGAGATGGTGTTCGTGATCGACAATTCCGGCTCGATGGGCGGTTCCTCGATGGACGAGGCGAAGGCGAGCCTGGAGCATGCGCTGCGCACGCTGCGGCCGCAGGACCATTTCAACGTCATCCGCTTCGACGACACGATGACGCAGCTCTTCGATCACAGCGTGCCCGCGACCAGGGAGCAGGTCGAGGTGGCGATCCGCTTCGCCCGGAGTCTGGAGGCGAACGGCGGGACGGAGATGCTCCCGGCGCTGAAAGCGGCGCTGGCCGACGCGGCGGCGACGGGCGACGGCTCGACCGTCCGCCAGATCGTGTTTCTCACCGACGGCGCCATTTCCAACGAAGAGGAGATGGCCGCGGCCATTGCCGCCGACGGCGGGCGGAGCCACCTGTTCCCCGTCGGCATCGGCTCTGCGCCCAACAACTATTTGATGGCGCGGATGGCGAACATGGGTCGCGGCACCTACACCAACATCGGCTCGGCGGAAGAGGTGACGCCGAAGATGGCGGCGTTGCTCGACACGCTCCGGCGCCCCGCGGTTCAGGAGGTCAGGATCAGCGTCAAGGGCACGCGCATCGACCTCACGCCTCAGGTACTGCCTGACATCTACGCCGGCCAGTCGCTGGTCGTCCTCGGGCGCACCGACCGGCTGCAGGGCACGATGACGGTCAGCGGGCGAATCGGCGCCCGGCAATGGACGTCGACGCTCGACCTCGGCCAGGCGATCGACAGCCCGGCGGTCGCCAGGCTGTGGGCGCGCAAGCGGATCGACGACATCGAGACCGAGCGCGCCCTCGGCCAGATCGAGGACGCCGCCGCCGACCGGGCGATCGGCGACATCGGCCTCGAACATTCGATCGTCACCAGCCAGACCAGCCTCGTCGCCGAGGACCGCAGGAGCTCGCGGCCGGCGGACCAGCCGCTGACCAGCGAAGACCTGCCGATCAACCTGCCGGCCGGCTGGGATTTCGATACGTTGTTCGGCGGAACGGCGGCGAAGTCCGCGATGGCCAATGCGACGCATCCGCCGAGCGTCGCGGAAACCGCCGAGCCGATCGAGCTGCCGCAGACCGGGACCAACTTCGCCGCGGCGCTGGCGAACGGGCTGCTGCTGATGCTGATCGGCGCCGCCGGCCTCCTGTGGCAGCGCCGGCGGAAGGCCGCGTGATGCGCGCCGCCACTCTCGCGTTCGCCGGGATTGCCGCGCTCGGGCTGTTCGAAGCGGCATCGGCCGCGGTCGTCCCGGCCAAGGCGGTGGTCGCGCAGCTACTCCTCGATCGGGCGTTCGAGCGCAGCGTCGCGGCGCATCGTCCGGTGAAGCCGTGGCCGTGGGCGGACATGGCACCGGCCGCCAGGATCGGCATTCCGCGCCTCGGCTTCAGCGAAGTGGCGCTCGACAGCGGCTCGGGCCAGGCGCTGGCGTTCGGCCCGACTTTCCTGCCCACGGCTGCGGCGCCGGGAGCGCCGGGCACTGCCGTCGCCGCGGCGCATCGCGACACGCATTTCCGCGGCCTTCGCGACGTGCGCATCGGCGACCTCGTCGTGGTGGAGACCATCGAGGGAAGCACGACGACCTACCGCGTGGACAGCCTGCAGGTTAGGCGATGGGACGGCTTCGCCGTGAGCTCAGACCGCTCGGAACCGCGCCTCGCTTTGGTTACCTGCTATCCCTTCGGAGCGACCGCGCACGGCCCGCTGCGCTACATCGTCGGGGCAGAGAAAGTCTGAGGTCCGACGCGAGGCCCTCGGCAGCTGCAGGCCACTCCGCTGCGCTTCGTGAGCACCATGCTCGCCAGTCCCCGGACTGGCGGCGCTTGAATTTTCGGCTTCGCCATGCCCCGGCATGGCTGCAGGCGAAAATGGTGCCGGATGCAGGATTCGAACCCGCGACCTTCGGTTTACAAAACCGCTGCTCTACCAGCTGAGCTAATCCGGCGAGGGCGAGCGCTTAACAGACGAGGTTGCGCATGGACACCGCGTTCGATTCGGGGATGATCGGTTTCGCCGTCTTGTCCATCGCCGGCCAGCTGTCGATCGTCTTCCCGTTAGAATCGTATTTCGCGTAATAGGCCGCGGCGATCGTGTTGCCTCCGCAGTCGATGGTATATTTGACCATGGTGAATGCGGTCCCGTCGCTTTCGGCCGTGCCCGGCACGCGCTTCATCCAGAACGTGCGCGCAGAGGAGTTGGCCGTCACGTTCCCCACATCGACGTAGCTGACCGCTTCTTCGGTCGAATAGGCCGTCACCCACTTGCTGTCCGCGGCCTGGGCCGCTCCCGCCATCAACGGCGCGACTATGAGAAAAAGCTTTAGTCCCCGCATCTTCGCCTCCCCTTTTACGCCCAAAACGTGCATCAAAGCACGCCGAACGTCCAGCCTTCGCTGCGTGCGATTTGAAGTGTCAGGCCGGCCGGAGCGAAGGCCCGCGGCTCGTGCAGGGCGAGCGCGCGCATGCCGGCGGCGGTGACCAGGGCATCCGTCTGGTGGTCGTTGGGTTCGAAGAGAAGCCGGACCGGCGGGCTTCCGAGCCCTGTCAGCGCTCGGTTGAGTTCTGCGCGGCGGCGCAGCTTGGTCCCCGGCATCCCGGCGCGGCGGAGATAGATGCGGGTATAGATTTCGACCACCGCGCTGCCGCGGCCGGGCAACGGGTCCATCGGCCAGATCGCGACCTTGCCGTCGATCCGGTGGAGCAGGCGCATGCCCGAGAAGCTCGCCTTGGCGACCTGCGCCGCGCCGATCGCATCATAGGCCGACGCGGTCTTGCGTCCGCCCTGGCGGTTCAGCTGCTGGTCGCACTGGCGGAAGTGCATGAAGCCGGCCTTCACCCCGTCCGCGATGCCGAAATAGAAGTGGCGGCGGTGCGCAACTTCGAGGAAGCTCGCAGCGCCGAGGTCCTCGTCGCCATCACTGACGCGATCGACATAGGTCCAGAACTCGCGGGCCGTCCGGGGGATGTCCCGTTCGCCCGGCAAATATTCGCCGCGTTCAACGATTGGCGGAGCGAAACTGAAGTCGAAACCGAACAATGTCGGCTCCTTTGCCGCGCGCTTCAGGAGCCAGGCGAGCACCTCCTGGCGCGACCAGACATGGCCCGGCTGCACCAGCCGCGGCGCCGCATCACCGCGCGCCTCGGCGATGGCGATGCCCTTGTGCCGCCGCCCCTTCGCGCCCGACCAATCGATGGCGACGAAGTTGGTGAACTCAGCGATTGCCGGGCCTCACTTCAGCGCGCGGTGCAGGAAGGCGATGGTGCGCTGCCATGAGAGCAAGGCGGCGTCGGGCTTGTAGCGCGGCGGCCTCGTGTAGGCGAGGAAGCCGTGATTGGCGCCCTCATAGAGGTGCACTTCGACCGGCGTTCGCTGCGCCTTCAGGACCTTCTCGAGATCGCCGATTTCGGAGAGGGGGACATTCTGATCCGCAGTGCCGACATGGATCTGCACCGGCGCTCTCAACCGGGCAATCTCGTCGGCGCTGGTCTTGCCGGGATGATAAGCGACGACGGCGTCAATCTCTCGCGAGCGCGCGCTGAGAACCATCGCGATGCGCCCGCCGTAGCAAAAGCCGAGCGCCCCGAAGCCGCCTTTGCGCACGAATGATTGGTGACGCAGGTAATCCATGCCGGCAACGATGTCCTCAATCACGTCATCGTCGGTGTGCCGGGCCGAGGCTGCGCGCATCTGGTCGAGCGTCTGGGCGCTGTCCGGAAGCACGTGGAAGATGTCCGGAGCCAGGCCGACGAAGCCCGCCAGCGCGAGTGCGGCGCAGGTGTTCGGGATATATTCCTCGCTGATGCGATTGCCGGCGATGACCAGCACGGCAGGATAGGTGCCCTCCGCGCGCGGGCGGGCGAGATATCCACCGATCGTCGGGAGCCCATTGTGGGTGAACGTGACCGGCTTATGGATTGCATCGGGGTTGTCCAGGACACGGGTCGGCGGCCTGGCCGGGGCCGGACCCTGGGCGAGCGCCGGGCTCACTGCAGCGGCTGCCGCGACGCCAATCGATCCGGCGATGAAGGCTCGGCGCTCCTCGTTGGGTCCGCAACCGTCCTTGTCGGTGCACATGGACACCTCCCTATTTCCGGCGGCGCGGCCGCGCCTGCGGTTTCGCCGCGACCCAGGCGCGCGAGCGTTCGATCGTTCCGCGCACGCGCTCTTCATTCTTCGCGTCGTAGCGGATCAGCACGCCTTCCCAACCCTCGTAATGCGGCGTTTGCCAGTAGGTCTCGGGCTCCGTCGCCTTCAGCATCTCGATCGTGCCGAGGTCGATCGCGAGCCCGAAGCTCGTTTCCGCCTCGTGGCTCGGGAACAGGAAGGCGCGACCATTGGAGGCAACCTTCACCGCGGGCTTGCCGTAGCTGGTCGACAGCTCGGTGCCGGGAAGCGTCAGCGCGAAGGCCACCGCTTCGTCGAAGGTCATCACACGAGTGGCGGCTGGCTGTCATCCTCGGGCGGGCTCTGCCGGAGACGGCGCGGCGGCGACGGCCGCGCCGGCGGTGTGCCCTCCTCCATGTAGCGGTCGAGCACCCGCGCCGCGGCGTCGCGCCCGCCGAGCCCGAAGGCCAGCGCGGTGGCAACGGCCGCCGACCCGAGGATCAGGCCGAACGCCATCATCACGATCGCGTCGGCAAGGCCCATGAAAGTGAGCCCGATCGCCGTGAACAAGGCGATGATCGCATAGCGGACGATGGTCTGTGCATAGCCGCCCTCCCCGGTGCTGCTGCCGACAAGCTTGGCAATAACATTCGACAGGAAGATGCCGACGACGATGATCAGGGTGCCGAAAATCACCTTGCTGCCGAGCGCCGTGACCTGCGCAAGGAAGATGGCGATGTCGTCGCCGCCGAGGCGCCGCAAGGCCTCGATCGATGCGGCGAGAATGATCACGATCATGGCGAGATTGGCGATGATTCGCGATGGCTGCGCATTGGCCGGTATGACGCCGATCGATTTAATCGCCTGATCGAAGCCCGTCGGCGGAAGGGTCGCTTCGATGAATGTCTTGAGGAAGCGAGCTGCGATGAACGCGATGCCGATCCACAGCGCGGCGTAGAGCACGTTTGGAATCGCAGCGAGAATCTCATTGAGCATCGCCGTCGCCGGTCCGGAGATCGCCTCGATTCCCAGGATTTCGACTGCCGAAATCGCGATCGGAATGATGACGAGTGCATAGACAAGTATGCCGGCGGCCTTGGCGAGACTGGCCCGCGTAGAGCCTGGAGCCGCGCCCGGCGGAACCGCCTCTGGAGGAGTGCGCGTCGTTCCTTCGGTGTCGCCGACGCCGATCCGCGCCATCAGTCCGTCGATGTTGATCGCAATCAGCACAGTTTCGACGAGCCGCTTTAGAATGCGTGCGACGATCAGGCCTATGAAGAACAGGACTCCGGCGCCCAGGAGCCTCGGGAGGAAGTCGAAGATCTGGATCGTCAGCCGGTTGATGGGAGTCAGGATCTGGCCGATTCCGAGGAACTGCAGGGCGGCCATGATGCCGACCAGCCAGATGATGAGCTTGGCGATGGTGCCGAGCTGGTGGCCGACGGTTTCCTCCGGCGTTCCGGTGACGTGCTTGCGCAGGGCAGGAGAGCGGTCGATCGCCTTTTGCAGCACCCATTTGACCGCCCGGGCGACGATCCAGGTCGCGAGGAGGATGAGGACCGCGATGAGGACCTTAGGGGCCCAGAACATGAGCTGGCTCTGCCAATAGGCGCTCTGGTCGACCTGATACATGGAATGCTCTCCCTGTTCCCGCCGGCGACTAACCCCCGTCGCCGCCGCTTTGTTGCAGCTCTTTGCGCCGCTCGTTCCAATATTCCAACCGCTCGCGGACGCGCGCCTCGAACCCTCGGTCGGTCGGATCGTAGAAGGCCTGCGGCTCCATCTCCTCGGGCCAGTAATCCTGGCCGGAGAAACCCTCGTCCGCCGAATGGTCGTAGGCGTAGCCCTTGCCGTAGCCGATGCTCTTCATGAGCCTGGTCGGAGCGTTGAGGATGTGCATCGGCGGCATCAGCGAGCCGGTTTCCTTGGCGCTTCGCCACGCGCCTTTCTGCGCCATGTAGGCCGCATTCGATTTGGGCGCCGTGGCCAGATAGAGGCATGCCTGGACGATGCCGATCTCGCCCTCGGGCGAGCCCAGGAAATCGTACATGTCCTTGGCGGCGAGGCACTGCAGCAGCGCGTTGGGGTCGGCGAGGCCGATGTCCTCGACCGCCGCGCGGGTGAGGCGCCTGAGCACGTACAGGGGCTCCTCGCCGGCGACGAGCATCCGCGCGAGATAATAAAGCGCGGCCTGCGGGTCGGAGCCGCGGATGCTTTTGTGCAGCGCCGAGATGAGGTTGTAATGCCCCTCGCGGTCCTTGTCGTAGACCGGCACGCGGCGGTGGAGCAGATCGCTGAGCTCGGCCGGGCCGAGCGGCTCGTCGAGCTCGACCGCGAACAGGGTTTCGACCTGGTTGAGCAGGAAGCGGCCGTCACCGTCGGCGCTGGCGATCAGTGCCTCGCGCGCTTCGGCAGTGACCGGCAACGAGCGCTCCTCGAGCGCCTCGGCGCGGCGCACCAGCTCGGCCAGTGCGTCATGGTCGAGGCGCCTCAGGATCAGCACCTGGCAGCGGGACAGGAGCGCGGCGTTGAGCTCGAAGCTGGGGTTCTCGGTCGTCGCGCCGACCAAGGTCACCGTGCCGTCCTCGACATAGGGCAGGAAGCCGTCCTGTTGGGCGCGGTTGAAGCGGTGGATCTCGTCCACGAACAACAAGGTGCGCTGGCCGGCGCGGGCCGCCGTCCGGGCTTCGGCGAACACCTTCTTGAGGTCCGCGACCCCGGAAAACACCGCGGAGATGGCGACGAAGCGCATGCCGACGGCATCGGCGAGGAGGCGGGCGATGGTCGTCTTGCCGGTGCCCGGCGGGCCCCACAGGATCATCGAGGCCAGCTTCCCTGCCGCGACCATGCGGCCGATCGCTCCGTCGGGACCGGTCAGATGCTCCTGGCCGACGACTTCGCCGAGCGCTCCCGGTCGCAAGCGATCGGCCAGAGGCGCGTCCGCCGAAGGGTCCTCAGACGCCTCGATCGGGCGCTCCTCGTCACTGAACAGGTCGGCCATTTCCGAAGAGAATAATGCCGCAGCCGCAATTTGCACGTTCCGGCTTGCTTAAGATGCAACTAAGATATATCTTAGGCCCATCGGAAGGAGACGTTCCATGTCACATCGCCATCATGGTTGCGGGCCTCGGGGCCGAGTCGAAATCCGCATGCCGGAAGCCTTGCTCGCCATGCGTGGCGGGCGCGGCTGGCAGGGAAGCTGGGGTCCCTTCAGCTTCGATTTCGGCGACGAGGGCTGGGGCGGAGGCCGTCGCGGCCGCCGCGGGCGCCGCATGTTCGAATCGGGCGAGCTTCGCCTTGTGCTCCTCAAGCTGATCGCCGACGAGCCGCGCCACGGCTACGACCTCATCCGCGCCATCGAGGAGCTGACGGGCGGCGAATATGCGCCGAGCCCCGGCGTGGTCTATCCGACGCTGACCCTGCTCCAGGACATGGGGCTGATCGAGGAAGCGGCCGGCGAGGGCGCGCGCAAGCCGTTCCAGGTTACCGACGAGGGCCGCAAGCACCTCGACGAGCGCAGCGACGAGGTCGAGGCGCTGTTCGAGCGCTTGTCCGACCTCGCGCCGGACGAGCGCCCGACGGCGGGGCCGGCGATCGGCCGCGCGGTCAAGAATTTGATGACGGCGCTTAGCCACCGCGTCGGCCGGGACGGGCTCGACGACGAACTGCTGCACGAGATCGCCGCAATCCTCGATGAAGCCGCGCAGCGGATCGAGCGGGTGAAGTGACCGGGTTCCTCTCCGTCGCAATTGCGACGGGGAGGAAAATGCGTCACGCTCCCTGCATCCGGGTCAGCCGATCACGCTTGATGATCGCGTGGCGATAGACCCGGAGCACGGCGGCGTTGATCCTGTCCCAGTCCATCGTCTCGGCCATTGCGAGGCCGGCCTCGCCATGGCGGCGGCGGAGCTCGGGGTCGCGGGCATAGGCTTCCAGCGCATCGGCGAATTCGCTGATGTCCTCGGGATCGACAATCATCCCGGTGACGCAGTTGTGCACCAGGCTGGTTGTCCCGCTCGCCTCGGCTGCGACGACGGGCAGGGCGCAGGCCATCGCCTCCAGCGTGACATTGCCGAACGCCTCGGTGATCGACGGATTGAGCAGCACGTCGGCGCTCGCCAGGGCGCGCGACAAATCGGTGCCGGTCTGCTGGCCGAGGAAGATCGCGTCCGGCAGCTGCTGCTCGAACCACGGCCTTGCCGGCCCGTCGCCGATTACCATCACGCGGTGCCGTGCGCCGCGCTCGGCGAAGGCGTGGATCGCGTCGGAAAAGACGTCGAGGCCTTTCTCCATGACGATCCGGCCGAGGAAGGCGATGACCAGCTCGTCGTCGTCGATCCCGATCGAGCGCCGCCACTCCATGTCGCGGCGGCCGGGGTTGAACTGCTCGCGGTCGATGCCCCGCGCCCAAATGGCGATGTCGCGGTTCATCCGCTGGGCGCGCAGGATCGCCGCCGTGGATTCCGCCGGCGCCATGACCACCTCCACCCGGTGGTAGAGGCGGCGCATGATCGCCCGGGCGGTCGGCTCGAGGAACTCCAGCCCGTAATAAGCGCAGTAGGTGTCGAAGCGCGTGTGCACCGAGGCAACGGCGGCGACCTTGTTGCGCCGGGCCCAGGTGACCGCGCGGTGGCCGACGATATCGGGGCTGGCGATATGGACGATGTTGGGATTGAAGTCGGCAAGGTCGCGACGCAGGCGCGCGGTCAGCGCCAGCGGGAATCGATATTCCGACCGCCCGGGGATCGGGATGGCGGGCACGCTGACCACCTCGCCGGTCGCCGGGAAAGCCGGATTGGCGACGGTCGGGGCATAGACGCGCACGTGGACGCCCTGACGCAGCAGGTAGCCGACGAGGCGGTTGAGCGCCTGGTTGGCGCCGTCGCGGACGTAATTGTAATTGCCCGAGAAGAGGGCAACGCGGAGGTCGGATGGCTGCACTCGCGCGCTGTAGGGGGTAATTGGTGAGCGTCAAAGCCGGTTTGCCGCCCATCGCTCGCGAGGATGCGACCCTGTTCATCCTCGGCAGCCTGCCCGGCGATGCCTCGCTCGCCGCGAAGCAATATTATGCGCACCCGACCAACCAGTTTTGGCGGCTGCTCGGGCAGGCGATCGGCGAGGACCTCCAGCCGCTGGTATATGACGAACGGCTGCGGCGCCTCGCCGGACGGCGCATCGGCCTGTGGGACGTGATCGCGTCGGCCAGCCGCAGCGGCAGCCTCGACCAGGCGATCCGGCTCGTCGAGCACAACCGTATTGCGCATCTCCTTCGCGACTTCCCCGAGCTCCGGGCGATTGCCTTCAACGGAAGCACCGCCGCCGCGGCCGGGCGCAGGCTGATCGGCGACCCGCCCCCGGGCATCGCGTTGATCGACCTGCCGTCATCGAGCGCGGCGAACACGCGGCCGTTCGCCGAGAAGCTCGAGGCCTGGTCGAGGCTTGCCCAATTCTGTCCGCCCGCCCAGACTGGCCGGCGATGATTCCCGCCGACGAAGAGACCGAGCGCGACCAGGACTTGTCGATGGTCGACGAGGCGCTAGTCGCGGGCACCATTGCCAACACCAACGGACTGTTGGTGATCCTCGCCAAACTCGTGGCCAAGGGCGTGTTCGACCGCTCCGACCTGCAGGCCTTCTCCGACAGCTATTCCAAGCCGCTCGACCATGTCGGGATGCGTGAGAACGAGCTGGTCAGCCAGATGCAGGACCAGATGGAGAGCACCTTGGCCGAGCTCATGCGTTACTTGAGCGAGCGCGACAGCGACGGCTGATCAGGCCGGCTCTTGACCCCGTACCATAGTACGGACCCTATATAGGCGCCGACGCTTTGCGCGAAGGACGCCACGATGCCGAACAGCAGCCACTACGATCATAGCCATCACCATGGCACGGACGACGGCGGCGCGCCGGAGCACGGGGCCATCGTCACCGATCCGGTATGCGGGATGAAGGTCGACACGCGGACCGCCGCGAACAAGTACGAGCTCGGCGACACCACTTATTATTTCTGCAGCGCGCGCTGTCTCGAGAAATTCAGGGCCGATCCCGAACACTATCTCAATCCGCCCGCGACCGACCCGGCAGCGCAGAATCCCGCAATGGGTGCTTTGCCGGAGGCCGCCGAGGGAACGATCTGGACCTGTCCGATGCACCCCGAAATCCGCCGCAACGGACCGGGTCAGTGCCCGATCTGCGGAATGGCGCTGGAGCCACTCGAGCCGAGCCTCGAGGAGGAAACCAATCCCGAGCTGGTCGACATGACCCGGCGCTTCTGGGTGAGCGCCGTGCTCAGCCTTCCGCTGGTGGCGCTCGCCATGGGGATGGAGCTGCTCGGCTGGCAGCCGTTCTCGATGCGGGCATCGGCCTGGATCCAGCTCGCGCTTGCCACGCCGGTCGTTCTGTGGGGCGGCTGGCCGTTCTTCGAGCGTTTCTGGGCGTCGCTCAAGACCCGCCATCTCAACATGTTCACCTTGATCGGCATGGGCGTCGGCGTGGCCTACGCATACAGCCTGGTCGCGACTCTGGCGCCGCAGCTCTTCCCCCTTTCGCTGCACAGCATGGGCGGGACCGTGCCGGTCTATTTCGAGGCCGCGGCGGTCATCACCACTCTGGTGCTGCTCGGCCAGGTGCTTGAGCTGCGCGCGCGAGCGGCCACCGGCAAGGCCATTCGGGCGTTGCTCGGCCTCGCGCCCAAGACCGCGCGGCGCGTCAAGGACGGCCGCGAGGAAGACGTGCCCCTGGAGCATGTGCATGTCGGCGACCTCCTGCGCGTCCGTCCCGGCGAGAAGGTCCCCGTCGACGGGAAGGTCGTTGAAGGCCGCAGCTTCGTCGACGAGTCGATGATCACCGGTGAGCCGGTCCCGATCGAGAAACTGCCCGAAGCGCGGGTCACCGGCGCGACGGTCAACGGCACCGGCAGCCTGCTGATCCGCGCCGAACGAGTCGGCAAGGACACGATGCTCTCGCAGATCGTGCGCATGGTTGCCGCCGCGCAGCGGTCGCGCGCGCCGATCCAGAAGCTCGCCGACACGGTCTCGGGCTGGTTCGTGCCGGGCGTGATCGCGGTGTCGCTGCTCGCTTTCGTCGCCTGGAGCCTGTTCGGCCCCGCGCCGCCGCTCACTCATGCGATCGTCAACGCGATTGCTGTCCTCATCATCGCCTGCCCGTGCGCGCTCGGGCTCGCGACTCCGATGTCGATCATGGTCGGGACGGGGCGGGGCGCGACGGCCGGAGTTCTGGTCAAGAACGCCGAGGCGCTCGAGCTGATGGAGAAGATCGACACGTTGGTCGTCGACAAGACCGGCACGCTGACCGTCGGCAAGCCGAAGCTGATCGCGGTCTCTCCGGCCGATGGGTTCGACGAGACGGAGGTCCTTCGCCTGACCGCGTCGCTCGAACGCGGAAGCGAGCACCCTCTCGCCGCGGCGATCGTCGAGGGCGCCGATGAGCGCGGGATCGACCTGCCGCCGACCAGCGACTTCGAATCCCATACCGGCAAGGGCGTCAGCGGCTCCGTCGACAGGCACGAAGTCGCGCTCGGCAATGCCGCCCTGATGAATGACATCGGCGTCGATTCCGCTCCGCTCGAGGCGAAGGCCGACGAGCACCGCTCGCGCGGTGAAGGCGTCATGTTCATCGCCATCGATCGCAAGCTCGCCGGGCTCATCGTCGTCGCCGACCCGATCAAGGACAGCGCGGTCGACGCCATTGCCGAGCTTCACGAAGCAGGCATTCGCATCGTCATGCTGACGGGCGACAACCGGCGCACGGCAGAGGCCGTGGCACGGCGTCTCGGCATCGACGAGGTGATGGCCGAGGTGCTTCCGGACCAGAAGCAGGCGAAGGTCGAGGCCTTGCGCAAGGAAGGCCGCCGGGTGGCCATGGCCGGCGATGGGATCAACGATGCTCCCGCGCTGGCTGCGGCCGACGTCGGCATCGCGATGGGTACCGGGACCGACGTGGCGATGGAGAGCGCGGCGATCACGCTGGTCAAGGGCGACCTTCGCGGGATCGTTCGGGCACGCCGGCTAAGCCGCGCCGTCATGCGCAACATCCGTCAGAACCTGTTCTTCGCGTTCGTCTTCAACGCGGCCGGCGTGCCGATCGCCGCCGGCGTCCTGTACCCGTGGTTCAACATCCTGCTCTCGCCGATCATCGCCGGCGCGGCCATGTCGCTGAGTTCGGTCACCGTCATCGGCAATTCGCTGCGGCTGCGCGGAGTGCGTCTTTGAAAATCCGCGGCGAGCTGCGCGAAATCATTGCGGATGAGGCGCTTGGCCTTTATCGGGCCGCCATGCGCGCCCTTGCGATCCGGCTGCTTGCGCTCATCGCCGTGCTGGTCATGCCGCTGGGCATGAGTGCGGCTCCCGCGGTTGCGCATGAAGCGCATCCTGCTGCCGGCATGGCCATGCCACATTGCCCTGACCAGCCCGCCAAGCATGACGCCAAGGGCGCGTTTGCCGAGTGCACCATGGCCTGCTCCGCGGCCTTGCCCGCAATCGACGGAGCGAGCCCGCGCGGGCCGCTGATCGAATGCGTGCCCGTCGACTGCCCCGCCGTTCAGCGGCTTTCGGGGCTTCACCCCGACACGGCAACGCCCCCTCCCAAGCGCAGCTGAGCTTTCGAACCTTATCCAATCGAAAACTCAGGAGAATTGATCATGATGACGTTGATCGCGGCGGCGGCCGTGGCCGCCGCTCAGCCTGCCGCGCCGGCTCCGGCCGCCCAGCAGGCGCCGCATTCGCACCAGATGCAGATGGGCCAGTCGGCCGATCACAAGGGCATGGATTGCTGCAAGGACTGCTGCAAGGACATGGCCAAGATGCATGAAGGCCATGGCGCCGAAGGCGCGCATGGCGGCGAGCACGGCGGTCACGCCGCGCGCTAAGTGAATGGGCGGGGCGCCCGATGCCTCGGGCGTCCCGTTCCACCGGAGAGAT
>DASUXP010000158.1:0-2595 GCA_036377835.1 Sphingomicrobium sp.
GAGAGAAGCCGGTCGAGCAGGTCGAGGCGGCCGTGGATGTCGCCCACGACATAAGCGCGCTGCCCCTCGGGTCCGCCGGGCGGCTGGCGCCGCGATTGCCACAGGCCGAACATGCGGTGCTTAACTCCGCGGCGCATCGAATTTTCCAAGCGCGTCGAGATAGGCGCTTATGACGGTCGCCTCGCTGAACCGCTCCTCGACCATCCTCCGTGCTGCGTCGCCCATTGCCAGGCGCTCAGAATCCGGCAGTTCGGCCATGCGCTTCATCGCCGCGGCCAGGGAAGCGGAATCGCGCACTTCGCACAGCAAGCCCGTCTCGCCGTCGTGGACGACTTCGCGGCAGCCGGGAACGTCGGCGGCGATGAGGGGCCGGGCCATCGCCGCCGCTTCGAGCAACGAGCGCGGGAGGCCCTCGCGATAGGAGGGCAGCACCACCGCTGTCGCCGCCGCGATGAACGGGCGGACGTCGTCGGCCGTGCCGAGATATTCGACGGTTCCGGCGCGCACCCATGCGTCGAGCTCCGCGGGCGAAATCGCCGTGCGATTCCCCTCGTCGATCGGCCCGAGCAGCTGGAAGCGCGCATCGGGGAGCTCGACCCGCAACAGCCGCGCCGCCTCGGCGAACTCGCGCACTCCCTTGTCGCCGAGCATTCGGCCGATCAGCAGGAAGACCGGCGGTCCCGCTGGCGGCGCCGCCGGGACGAATCGCTCGAGGTCCACCCCCGATCCGGGCAGCAGCCGTGCCTGGTCGCGCCGCACCATCCGCCGCTCGACGAACAGATCGAGGTCGTCCGGATTCTGGAAGAATACCACAGCCGCTCCGCTCAGTGCCGCGCGATAAAGACGGGTGACGAAGGCGAGCAGCGGCCCTTCCTTGATGAACACCGTGCCGAGGCCGCTGATGTTGGCGATCGCCGGCACGCCCGCCCAGCGCGCCGCGAGGCAGCCGTAGATGTTGGGCTTGATGGTGAAGCCGAGGAAGGCGCTGGCCCGCGCGTTGCGCAAGATCTGCCGATACTCGAGCAGCAACTGGAGGTCGGCGAGCGGATTGAGGCCCGACCGCTGCATGACAATGCTCCTCCGCTCGACCCTGAGCGCCGCCATCCGCTCTTCCGCTGCTGCCTCCACCGGCGCGACCACGACCGGCTCATAGCCGGCGCGCTTGAGCGCCCGGACCAGTCCGCCGCGGAAATTGACGATGTTCCAGGAGCTGTTCGCGGCGATAATGACGCGGCGCGGCGCGGCGGGCACGGCCGTCAGGAGCTGAGCAGCTGGAATCGCGGGATCTCGACGTCGAACGCGGTGCCGTCCTCGTCGACCATCCGGTAGCTGCCGCTCATCGCCCCGTCCGGCGTGTCGAGCGGGCACCCCGACACATAGTCGAAGCTCGCCCCCGGCGCGATCAGCGGCATTTCGCCGACCACGCCCTCGCCGTGCACCTCGTGGACCGTGCCGCGCCCGTCAACGATCTGCCAGCTTCGCGAGAGCAGCTGGACCGCGACGTCGGAGCCGTTCTCGATCCGCACATGATAGGACCAGAACCAGCGCGCGGAATCCGGGTCGGACTGTTCGGCGAGGAAGCTGACCGCGACCCGAACCGCAATCCCGCGCGTCACCGCGACGTTCGGAAAGAGCATGGCGAGCGCGTCGGTCGTCACGCCCTAGACCTAGGCGAGTCCACCGGCGCGGCGCAACCGCTCGACGAGGCGCGCGCGAGCCTCGCCGATCGGCTTCGAACGATCAGTGAGGAGATCGCGGGCGAGGAAGTGGCCGGTGAGGTCGAGCCCCTGTGCGATTTCCTCCCACGAAGCGCGGCCGCCTATACGGACGAACGGCGGCAGCGGAAGTAGCTTGCCGGCATAAGGCTCCGCTTCGGCGGCGCTGACCGCTCGGCCCGACTTCGGGCTGACCGCGACGAGGTCGTCGTTGCGTCCGCTGACCGCGCAGCGATCGAGGTCGAGCCCGAATCCGAGCTCGGCGAGCAGCAGCAATTCGTAGCGCACGAGCGCGGCACCCCAGCCGCTCGCCGACGGCGCCGCCTCGATCGCGTCGAGCAGGCCCTCGAGCGCCTGGTACAGCCGCGGATAGGGCTGGCCTTCGGGGAGCGCCGTCGCGGTCAGCACAGTCGCCCACTCTATCGCCGCCGCGGGAAGCGGCTCTGCGAGCAGCGGCCCGCGGCTGTGGACCAGCTCAACGGCAGCTTGCGGCAATTGCGCGTCGGTGCGCGCCGAGAGCGAAGCCTCGACGACATTGCCGGCGATCAGCACCGGCCGCATCCGCCGCCCCCGCGCGCCGCGGACGTAGGCCGCCTGGAGGCCGTGCTCCGGAGTCATCAGTCGCACGACCGCGCCATGCTCGCCGTGGTTACGCAGTGCGCATACGATGGCGGGGGTGTTGAACCTCATAATTCCTCCCCGACCGAAGGTTGGGGAGGGGAACCATTTCCCGCAGAGTAAATGGTGGAGGGGTAACTGGCGCCGACGCCTTCTACCCCTCCACCATTCAATCTTCGTTGAATGGTTCCCCTCCCCACGAGCTCCGCTCGCAGGGAGGAACGTTCACCCCCGCGGATGGAAATAATCATAGAGCTGGCGC
>DASUXP010000159.1:0-4024 GCA_036377835.1 Sphingomicrobium sp.
CGACCTCATCGCCTCCACCCGCGGCAAGGTGTGGAAGAAGACCATCGATCATAGCGAGCTCGAGCAATATCAGGCGAGCCACGAGGTGATCTCGACGCGGCTGTTCGCGGGCAAGACGATCGTCCACGTGCTCTCCGACACACAGCCGCAGGGCTTCGAACCGGTCGAGGGCGGGCTCGAGGACGTCTATTTCTCGACCCTCTCCAACCTCCGCCGCGCGGCCTGAGCGGAGCCATGACAATGCTGCTTGGAATCACGCGGTTCGAAATCCGCTACCAGCTTCGCAACCCCGTCTTTTGGGTCGCGCTCGCGATCTTCTTCCTGATGGGTTTCGGGATCACCGCGAGCGAGAACGTCAGCATCGGCACGCCCGGCGCGGTGCACGAGAATTCGCCTTATGCGATTGCCGTCGCCACGTCCGTCTTCACGACCTTTTATTTGTTCGTGATCACCGCCTTCGTCGCCAACGCCATCGTCCGCGACGACAGCAGCGGCTTCGCGCCGATCGTCCGGGCAACCTCGGTCACCGCCCGGCAGATCGTCGTCGGTCGCTTCCTCGGCGGCTTCGCCATCGCCCTGCTCGGCTATCTCGCGCTTCCCCTCGGAATGGCCGTCGGAGTGATGATGCCCTGGGTCGATCCGGAGACGGTCGGCCCGCAGCAGCTGAGCTTCTACGCCTGGAACTTCGCGCTTTTCGCGATCCCCAACATTTTCCTGATGAGCGCGATCCTGTTCGCGCTCGCCACCGTGCTGCGCTCGATGATGGCGGCCTACATCGGCGCGATCACGCTGGTCATGGGGTATCTCCTCACCAACAGCACGGTCGGGCGGAAGATCGAATATCGCGAGGTTTTCGCCAAGTGGGAGCCGCTCGGCACCGGCGCCATGTCGGAGGTGACGCGCTACTGGACCCAGGCGGAGATGAACACGCGCCTCATCGAGCTTTCGGGCGTGATCCTGTTCAACCGCATCTGGGCCGTTGCCCTCGGCATCGCCTTCCTCGCCTTCACGATCTGGCGCTTCTCGATGACCGAGCGCGCACCCTCGCGCCGGCGGCTGAAGAAGCTCGCAAAGCGGCAGGCGCGCGAGGCCCGGGTCGCGGCGGCGCCCGCGCGGCTCGGCGGCGAGGCGATCGTTGCCCGCGATTCCCACCCGTCGGCCGGAACGCAGTTCATGACCCGGCTGCGCGTCGAGGTCCGTCAGGTCCTCACCAGCCCGGGCCTCATCGTCCTGACGCTGCTGTCTATGGGCTTCACCGCGCTCTTCCTGTTCATCGCCAATTCGAGCTTCGGAACGTCGGATCACCCGACCGTCGCGAACACGGTCGACACCGTCAGGAACGGCTCTTCGATCTTCCTCTTGATGATCGCCGTCTTCTACGGCGGCGAGCTCGTCTGGCGCGAGCGCGACCGCAAGATCAACGAGATCATCGATTCGACGCCCGTCCCAAGCTGGGTGATGACCGTCCCCAAGATCCTCGCGATCTTCGTCGTCCTCCTCGCCGTCAACGTCGCGGCGATGCTGACCGGACTATTCTACCAGCTGGTGAGAGGCGCGGTCGAATTCGGCATCCCGCAATATCTCACCTGGTTCATCTTCCCCGCCGCCGTCGGGGCGCTGCAGATCGCGGTGCTCGCGGTCGTCGTCCAGGTGCTCAGCCCCAACAAATATGTCGGCTGGGGGATCATGTTCGTCTGGTTCGTCGCGACGATTTTCCTCTCGAACATGGGCTATTCGAACCCGCTCTACACCTATCCTGACTCGCCGCCGGTTCCACTGAGCGATTTCAACGGCGCGGGCAGCTTCTGGAAGGGCGCGGCCTGGTTCAACCTCTACTGGAGCTTCTGCGCGATCATCCTCGCGGTGCTGGCGCACCTGCTGTGGCCGCGGGGGACAGATCTCGGCCTGCGGACGCGCTCCAGGCGTCTGCGCCATGCGCATGCGACGCCCCTGGCGATCGCCGGGGTCGCCGCGCTCGGAATGGCCGCGACCGGCGCCTATGCCTATCACAACATTAAGGTGCTCAATCGCTACGCGACGCCCGACGAGGTCGAAAAATACCAGGCGGACTATGAGAAGAAGTACCTCAAGTACGAGAATCTGCCGCGGCCGACCGTCACCAAGGTGACGCTCGATCTCAGGCTGTTCCCGAAGGAGCGGCGGCTCGAAGCGACGGGCGTGTACGCGCTTCGCAACGACACGAACGTGCCCATCCGTGACGTCCACATCCGTCAGGGCGAGCAGGACACCGTGTTCACCAGGCTCGAGCTGGCGGGCGCTCGCCTGGTTTCCGACGACAAGAGGTTCCATTACCGCATCTACCGCTTCGACAAGCCGCTCCAGCCGGGCCAGGCGACCACCCTCGCCTTTCACTCGCAGTTGTGGCGCCGCGGTTTCCGGGCGTCCCAGCCGGCGACCGACATCATCGAGAACGGCACCTTCGCCAACAATTTCGACTTCGCCCCGATCATCGGGATGAACCGCAACAGCCTCTTGAGCGACCGCACCAAGCGGCGGCGCCAGGGCCTCACGCCCGAGCTTCGCCCGGCCAAGCTCGAGGACATGAGCGCGACCCGGTCCAACTATGTCGATTCAGACTGGGTGATGTCCGACATTACCCTGACCACGGATGCCGGCCAGACGCCGATCGCTCCGGGCAGCCGGGTGTCCGACGTGACCAAGGGCGGGCGGCGCACCGCGCACTTCCTCAGCACTGCGCCGATCCTCTATTTCTTCTCGGTCCAGTCGGCCGACTACAAGCTCGCCAGCCGCGAGCATAACGGGATCCGCCTGTCGGTCTATTATCACCAGGGCCACGAGTGGAACGTGCCCAAGATGCTGAACGCGATGGGCGCCGCGCTCGATTATTACCGGGCGAACTTCGGCCCCTACCAGTTCAACTATGCGCGGATCGTCGAATTTCCCGGCTACAGCAGCTTCGCCCAGGCGTTCGCCGGGACCATGCCTTATTCGGAATCGATCGGTTTCAACGCCGACACCAGCGACCCCGACAAGATCGACTGGACGACCTACGTCGTCGCGCATGAAATGGCGCACCAATATTGGGCGCACCAGGTGATCGGCGCCGACATGCAGGGCGGGACTCTGACCAGCGAGACGCTCGCCCAATATTCGGCGCTGATGGTGATGAAGCACCTCTACGGCCCGGACCAGATCCGCCGGTTCCTCAAATATGAGCTCGACAGCTACCTCAGCAACCGCAAGGGCGAGGCGGTCGAGGAGCTTCCGCTCAATCGCGTGGAGAATCAGCAGTACATCCATTACCGCAAGGGGTCGGTCGCGATGTATTTGCTCCAGGAACGCCTCGGCGAGGCGGCGGTCAACCGCGCGCTGGCGCGGTTCGATGCCCGCTTCCGCTTCAAGGGCGCCCCCTATTTGCGGTCGGTCGACCTGATCGATGAATTCCGCAAGGAAGCGAAAACGCCGGAGCAGCAGCAGCTGATCACCGATCTGTTCGAGCGGATCACGCTCTACGACCTCAAGGTCAAGGATGCGACGACGCGCAAGGACGGCGACGGCTGGACGACGACGCTCACCGTGGTGGCGGACAAGTTCTACGCGGATGGCAAGGGAAAGGAGACCAGGACCGCGCTCCGCGAACCGATCGAGATCGGCCTGTTCTCGGCGCGGCCGGGGCTTGGCGCTTTCTCGGCCAAGGACGTGATTGTCATGCGGCGCGAGCCGGCCCGCGGCGGCGAGCAGAAAATCGTCGTGCGCAGCAAGGCGAAGCCGGCATTCGCGGGCATCGATCCCTATAATTACTATGTCGATCGCAACAGCGACGACAATGTGAAAGCCGTCGTGGCGGGCTGAGCCAGACCTTGAACTGGTTCGCGGGCCTGCTAGCCGAAAGCACAGGCAGGACGGGAAGGTCGCCGAGATGAGCTCCGAGCCACGGCTCGTGTGGGATATTGCCGCCGAGCTGGGCGAGGGACCGGTCTGGGTCGCGCGAGACCGCGCGCTGTGGTTCACCGACATCAAGCGGCACAAGGTCCATCGCTAC
>DASUXP010000160.1:0-2395 GCA_036377835.1 Sphingomicrobium sp.
GCCGCCGGATCAGCCGGCCGTACGCCTGCGCCAGCCGCGCCCGAACGACCCGGTCGTCGTAGGCGCTGCCCCCGCCCGCCATTCGCCGCGCCGCGTGCAGCACCGTCGGCCGCGGCCACGGCACGCGCTCCATCACCACCAACCGCAGCGATTCGCCGGGGACGTCGACCCCGTCGCGCAACGCGTCGGTGCCGAGCAGCGAGGCGCGCGGGTCGTCGCGGAAGATGTCCACCAGAGTCCCCGCGTCGATCGGGTCGACATGCTGCGCCAGCAGCGGCAACCCGGCCCGCGCCAGCCGGTCGGCGATCCGCGCATGCACTCCCTTCAGCCGCTGGATCGCCGTGAACAGCCCCAGCGTCCCGCCGCCCGCCGCCTCGATCAGCCGCGCATAGGCCCCGGCCAGCGAGGCGATGTCGCCCTGGCGCACGTCGGTGACGATCAGCACTTCCGAGCAGGTGGCATAATCGAACGGGCTCTGCGCCTCGAACCGCTCGACGGCACCGGGAAGGTGCACCGCCCCCGTGCGCGCCTCGGCGGCCGGCCATCCTTCGCCTGCCCGCAACGTCGCCGAGGTGACCAGCACCCCGTCGGCGGGATTGAGCACCGTCGCCGCGAGCGGCTTGGTCGGGTCTAGCCAGCGGCGATGGATGGCGACGTCATATTCGCGCCCGTCGACCCGCTCGACGGCGAGCCAGTCGACGAACTCCGGGTCCGCCTCGCCGCCGATCCGCGCCAGCAGCGCGACCCACGCCGCGACCGTTTCCCGCCGCCACGACAGCCCGCGGATGGCGCCTTCGACCCGAGCGCGGGCCTGCGAATCGAGCCAGTCGGGCGCGTCTTCGAGCACCGCTTCCAGCCGCCGCCCCAATGCCGCCAGCGGCTTCTGCAGCGCCTCGAGCAGGGCCATCGCCGCCGCCGCCTGCGACACCAGCGCGCCGTCGGGCTCAGCCAGCTCGGTCTCCAGCCCGTAGCCCGCCTCCTGCGCCTTTGCCCGCGCATAGACCGTGCCCCGCACCTCGGCGAGCAGCGCCTCGACTGGCCCGAACGGCGCGCCCTCGATGATCCGCTGCAGCCAGCCGTCGGAGGGCAGCGCCCGCGCCGCCTCCACCGCCGCATCGAGCGCCTGCGCCCCCTCCTCGTCATAGGAGGCGACGTCCATCAGTCGCGCCGCCAGGCCGCGCCGGCGCCCGCGCGAGCGCCCTTCCGGCCCGACGATCCAGCGCCTCAGCTCGATCGCCTCGGCGCCGCCGAACGTCACCGCGAAGGTCGAATCGGCGGCGTCGAACAGATGATGGCCTTCGTCGAACAGGATCCGCCCCGGCGCGTCCTCCCGCGCCCGCGCGGCATTGACCATCACCAAGGCGTGATTGGCGATGACCAGGTCCGCCTCGCGGCTCGCCCGCTCGGCCCGCTCGATGAAGCAGCGGCGGTAATGCGGACAGCCGGCGTAAACGCACTCTCCGCGCCGGTCGGTCAGCGCCGCCGATCCCGCCCGCCGAAACAGGCTCGGCAGCCAGCCGGGCAGGTCGCCGCCGACCATGTCCCCGTCCCTGGTGTAGGCTGCCCACCGTCCGGCGAGCTGCGCGAGGATCGCCGCCCGTCCGGAAAAGGCGCCCTGTAGCGCATCCTCGAGGTTCAGCAGGCAGAGGTAATTCTCGCGCCCCTTGCGGATGACGATCCGCCGCGCCCGCTCCTGCGGATCGGCGAACAATTTCACGCCCTCGGCATCGAGCTGGCGCTGCAGCGCCTTGGTAAAGGTCGAGACCCAAACCGTTCCGCCCGATTCCTCTGCCCACACCGATGCCGGCGCGAGATAGGCGAGGGTCTTGCCGATGCCCGTGCCCGCCTCGGCGAGCAGCAGGTTGGGGGAATCCTTCGCGCGCTTGGCGGCGAACACCGACGTCACGGCCTCGGCCATCGCCCGCTGCCCCTCGCGCGGTTCGATCCGCCCGGTGAGTTGGTCGAGCCTGCCGCTTGCCTCGGCGGGCGCGACGCGGATAGCGCGCGGCGGCGGCCGCCCGGCGCTCTCCTCCCATTGCTTGAGCCGCGCGAACAGCATGCGCTCGCCGCGCTCCGGCCGCTCGAGCCGCGCGCCGACCAATGGCGCCCAGCCCCAGCCGAGCCGGTGCAGCGTCGCGTTCGCCGTCCACGCCCCCTCCCGCTCGCGCCAGTCGGGATCGACCAGCACCGCGAGCAATTGTCCCGCGATGGTCGGCAGCGCCCCCGCCGCTTCCGCCTCGCTCGCGGGCGGGTCCAGCCCCACCGCGCGGCTCAGGCCCGCCGCCGTCGGCACCGCGAACCGCGCCGGGTGGATGAAGGCGAACAGCTCGAGCAGGTCGAGCCCGCTCAGCTCGGGATAACCGAGGCGCTGGCCGACCAGCGGCGCGTTCAAGAT
>DASUXP010000161.1:0-8549 GCA_036377835.1 Sphingomicrobium sp.
TGATGTACGAGCGGATGAGGAAGCGGCTGGTCAACCGCGAGAGCCCCGACACGCGCGTGCTGCGCGAGGCGATGCGGGTCGCGTCCGAGCACCTCGATTATGTCGATTACCTTCTCGACCACCGCCGCTGGCTCGCCGGCCCCGGCCTCAGCCTCGCCGACTTCACCGCCGCGGCGCACCTCTCGGTGATCGATTACCTCGGAGCGCTCGATTGGCGCGGGCACAAGCAGACCAAGGACTGGTACGCGGTGATGAAGTCCCGCCCCTGCTTCCGCCCGTTGCTCGGCGAGCGGATGGAAGTGATCGTCCCGCCCGCGCATTACGACAAGGTGGATTTCTGAGGGAGCAGCCGATGCATCGCGACGAAGTGATCGCAATCATTCGGGCAGCCATTGAGGCCAGCGTCACGCCCGCCGGCATAGTTCGCATTCCGGTCCTGTCGCAGTCCGGCGAGCAGGTGGCCATCGACATCGTGGACGCGCTTCAAAGCGCGGGGTTCAAAGTCGTGAGGGCCGATGAAGCCTAATACACCCGCGGCTTCGGCTTGATGTACTGGATGTCGTCGGTGAGCGTGAAATCGTGCACCGGGCGATAGTCGATCTTCACCCCTGAGGCAGCGCGGCCGCCCCAGCCGTCGAACCAGGCGACGGTGTGCTTCATCCAGTTCTTGTCGTCGCGCTCGGGATAATCTTCCTGCATATGCGCGCCCCGGCTTTCCTTGCGGTTGGCGGCGCAGTGCATCGTCACCACCGCCTGGGCGATCAGATTGTCGAGCTCCAGCGTCTCGACCAGGTCGGTGTTCCAGATGAGGCTGCGGTCGGTGACGCGGACGTCGGCCATGCGCGCAAAGACATTGTCGATCTTCGACACGCCCTCGGCGAGCGTACGGTCGGTGCGGAACACCGAGCAGTCGGCCTGCATCGTGCGCTGCATGTCGAGGCGGATTTCGGCGGTCGGGCTTCCGCCTTCGGCGTGGCGGAACTTGTCGAGCCGGCCGAGCGCGAGGTCCGCGGCGTCCTTGGGCAGCGCCTCCTGCAAGGCGTTGGGCTTGACCACCTCGCCGAGGCGGATGCCCGCGGCGCGGCCGAACACCACCAGGTCGATGAGGCTGTTCGAGCCGAGCCGGTTGGCACCGTGGACGCTCACACAGGCGGCCTCGCCGATGGCGAACAGGCCGGGCACGACCGTGTCGGGATTGCCGTCCTTCAGCGTAACGACCTCGCCATGATAGTTCGTCGGAATGCCGCCCATCGTGTAATGGACCGTCGGAGCGACCGGGATCGGCTGGCGGGTCAAATCGACGCCGGCGAAGATCATCGCCGTCTCGGTGATGCCCGGCAGCCGCTCGGCGAGGATCTTCGGGTCGATATGGTCGAGGTGGAGGTGGATATGGTCCTTGTGCTCGCCCACCCCGCGCCCTTCGCGGATTTCCATCGCCATCGAGCGCGAGACGACGTCGCGGCTGGCGAGGTCCTTGGCGTGGGGCGCATAGCGCTCCATGAAGCGCTCGCCCTCCGAATTGGTGAGATAGCCGCCTTCCCCGCGCGCCCCTTCGGTGATGAGCACGCCCGCGCCGTAGATTCCGGTCGGGTGGAACTGCACGAACTCCATGTCCTGCAGCGGCAGCCCGGCGCGGAGCACCATCGCATTGCCGTCGCCGGTGCAGGTGTGCGCCGAGGTCGCGGTGAAATAGATCTTCCCGTAGCCGCCGGTCGCCAGCACCACCGCCTGCGAGCGGAAGCGGTGCACCGACCCGTCGTCGAGGCATAGGGCAACGACCCCGCGGCACGCGCCATTTTCCATGATCAGGTCGATGGCGAAATATTCGATGAAGAAGTCGGCGTCGTACTTCAGGCTCTGCTGGTAGAGCGTGTGCAGCATCGCATGGCCGGTGCGGTCCGCCGCGGCGCAGGTGCGCTGCGCCGGGGGCCCCTCGCCCATGTCCTGGGTCATGCCGCCGAACGCGCGCTGGTAGATGCGCCCATCGGCGGTGCGGCTGAACGGCAGCCCGGCATGTTCGAGCTCGATCACCGCGGCGGGCGCCTCGCGGCACATATATTCGATCGCGTCCTGGTCGCCGAGCCAGTCGGAGCCCTTGACCGTGTCGTACATGTGCCACGTCCAGTGGTCCGGGCCCATGTTGCCGAGCGCGGCGGCGATCCCGCCCTGCGCCGCGACGGTATGGCTGCGGGTCGGGAAGACCTTGGTGATGTTGGCCGTCTTCAGCCCCTGCTCGGCCGCGCCCATTGTCGCGCGCAGCCCCGACCCGCCGGCGCCGACGACGACGACGTCATAGGTGTGGTCGACGATCCGATAAGCGCTCAAGCGCCGCCTCCGAGCGCGATTCGGGCGAGCGCGAAGAGCGCCAGCGCACCGCCGCCGACGGCGAGGAACAGGAACAAGGTGTTGAGGACGAAGCGATTGCCCTCGTCATGGACATAATCGTCGACGACGACCTTCATCCCGTCGAGGCCGTGCTTGAAGCCGATGACGATCAGCAGCGCCATCGGCACCGCGCCGCTCGGGTCGTGCAGCCATTCGGCGATGGTCCTGAGATCGCGCGAGGGCAGGATCAGCAGCGAGGCGACGAACCACACGCCGAGCAGCAGCAAGGCGATGCTGGTGACGCGCTCGGTCAGCCAGTGGTCGCCCCCTTCGCGGGCGGAGCCGAGGCCGCGGACCTTGCCCAGCGGGGTCGAGCTTTCGCCGAGGCTCATTTCGCCACTCCCAGAATATAGGCCCACAGCGCCGCGGTGAGCACGACCGATCCGACGAAGGAGAGCAGCGCCGACGCCTTGCTCGTGGAGAGCTCGAACCCCTGCCCCGTGTCCATTCCGAGGTGGCGCATGCCGGTGAGGAGGTGCTGGAAGAAGGCCCAGGTGAGGCCGACCAGGATGGCGATCCCGAACCAGCTCGACGCGAACTTGCTGAACCGGCCGTAGGTCTCGGCACCGCTGACGATCGCGGTCAGCCACCAGGTGAGCAATGCGAGTCCGAGGATCGACAAGCCGACGCCGGTCACGCGGTGGATGATCGAGGCCGCCATGCCGGGTCCCCATCGCCAGATGGTGAGATGCGGTGACAAGGGTCTGGGTCGGGTTGCGGCCATCGGCGCCTGCTTCCTCTTGAGCTTGATCGGCGCGGGCTCGCGCCGGTGGCGCCCGCTTAAGGCGAGCCCCCCGGAGAGGCAAGTTTCGTGCGGCCAAAAGGCATCGCGCCTAACCGGCTCTTAACCATTGTCGGGCAAGAGCGGACCGACGGCTTCCCGAGGGAGCAGCGAGACAATGAACTGGAGAGCGCATCGATGGCTGGGGATACTGGGCTGCAGCGGCTGACCGACGAGCAGGTGGAAGCTCGCCTCGGGGCCTATAATCCCGGCGGCTCACTGGAGCGCGACACCCGCCAGCTGTGGAGCCAGGCGGGCGACATTATCGAGGCCGAGGTCCGCGCGCAGTTCGGCGGCGACGCCGCCAAGCGCGCCGAGGCGCATTACACCGGCAAGGTCGACGCCGCCTGGGTGCAGGACGTCGCCGAGTTCGGCCGTCGCATCTTCCGCGAGAAGACCTCGGTGCCGGCTTATATCGCGGCGCGCGACGAGCTCATCACCCGAATCATCGGCCGGATGTTCGAACGCTTTGCCGGTGACAGCGACACGCTGGAGCAATGCGTCAGCGCCTTCCAGCGCCTGACCAGCTTCGAAACCGACATCATCCTCGCGCAGGTCGCGCTGCTCGAGGCGATCGAGGCCGCCGACAGCCGCGGCCGCGAGAGCGATCAGTTCGAGCGCCGCGTCGCCGAGCTGGTGCGCGCCAGCACCGAGCAGTCAACGGCGCTGACCGACCGCACCCGCTCGACCGCCGCGTCGGCGCGCGGGATGCTGGGCAAGACCAGCGAAGTCGCCGCCGCTGCCGAGCAGTCCGCCGTTGCCATGCGCGAGGCGGCCCAGACCGCTGCGGGCCTGATCCGCGCGATCGAGGACGCCAGGGCCGAAGTGGAAGTCGCCGCGGGAGTCGCGGCACGCGCCGACGATCAGGCCGAGCAGGCGGTCAAGGTCAGCCAGGCGCTCTCGGCCCATGTCGAGGCGATCGAATCGATCCTCAGCCTCATCCGGGACATCGCCGGGCAGACCAACCTGCTCGCGCTCAATGCAACCATCGAGGCAGCGCGCGCTGGAGACGCCGGCCGCGGCTTCGCCGTCGTCGCCCAGGAAGTGAAGAGCCTCGCCTCGCAGACCGCGCGGGCGACCGACGACATCACCGCCAAGATCACCGCGATCCAGCAAGCGACGCGCCAGACGGTCGAAGCCAACAGCTCGATCCAGGGGACGGTGGAAGAGGTCCAGACCTCGGCCGACCGGATTCGCCAGGCGATGGAGCTCCAGGCACAGACGGTGACCATGATTACCGCGGCGGTCGACGAAACCGCGCTCGCCGCCGACTCGATGAGCTCGACCATCGCGGCGATCCGCAGCGACACCGAGAATGTCGCCAAGGACATCGACGAGGTCGAGCAGGGCTTCGGCCGCTTCTCCGACCAGATCGCCAACTTCAAGGCCTCGGCCAAGGCCTTCGTCAACGGAATGGCGGCTTAATCTTCGCCGACACACCGTCATTGCGAGCGTAGCGAAGCAATCCAGCCTGCGTACTGGATTGCTTCGTCGCTTTCGCTCCTCGCAATGACGGCGGAGCTGCATTAATCGGCAGCGTCATGAACATCCTCATCACCGGCGCCAGCCGCGGGATCGGCGCGGCTGCTTATGACCTGCTGAAATCCACCGGGCACGATGTCGCCGGCCACTCCAGCCGCGGCAGCGACGAGCTGATCGCCGGCGACCTCACCGACCCGTCGGCCCCGCGCCGGATCTGGGACTCGGCACTCGAACGCCTCGGCGGGCGCATCGACGTGCTGGTCAACAATGCCGGCATCTACGAAGGCGTCGCCGACAATGCGAGCGACGAGGAATGGCACGCGGCCTGGCACCGCACGCTGACCGTCAACCTCCAGGCGGCCGCCGACCTCAGCCGCCTCGCCGTCTCGCATTTCCTCGACCGTGGCGGGGGCGGGCGAATCGTCAACGTCATCAGCCGCGCCGCCTATCGCGGCGATTCCCCGCAGCACTGGCATTACGCCGCCTCCAAGGCGGCGCTGGCCGGAGTCATCAAGACAATCGCCCGCGGTTACGCGGCCGACGGAATCCTCTGCTTCGGAGTGGCGCCGGGCTTCACCGTGTCAGAAATGACCGAGGACTATCTGCAGGGCCGCGGCGGGGGCAAGATCGTTGCCGACATCCCGCTCGGCCGGGTGTCGAGCACCCACGAGGTGGCCGAGACGATCCGCTGGCTGGCGACCGACGCACCGGCCGCCTCCACCGGCAGCGTGATCGACGTCAACGGCGCCAGCTATGTTCGCTAGCCTGGCGCTGCTGCTTGCCGCCGCGCAGCTCAACCAGGTCGTCATCCCGCTGCAAAAGCCGCCGCGCAACGTCGAGCAACCCAAGGCCCCGATCGAGACCGCGGGACCTGCGTTCGCTGCCGCGTGCAAGGACTGGGACGACTGGGACAAGCCGGCGCCGCCGGTCCGGATCCACGCCAACACCTATCTCGTCGGCACCTGCGGCATCTCGGCGATCCTGGTTACGGGAAGCGAGGGCCACGTCCTCATCGACGGCGGCACCGAAGCCGGCGCCGACCTCATCGCGGCCAACATCCGCAGCCTCGGC
Source organism: Sphingomicrobium sp. (assembly GCA_036377835.1). Lineage (GTDB taxonomy): Bacteria > Pseudomonadota > Alphaproteobacteria > Sphingomonadales > Sphingomonadaceae > Sphingomicrobium. Next base: position 5,720 of record DASUXP010000161.1, read on the forward strand.
TTCCGCCTCGCCGACATCAAATACATCCTCAGCAGCCACGAGCATTTCGATCATGTCGGCGGAATCGCCCGGCTGCAGCGGCTGACCGGTGCGCGGGTGGTCGCCTCGCCGGCGGCAGCGAAAGTCCTGGCCAGCGGCGTGCCCGGCGCCGCCGATCCCCAGGCCGGAACGGCGAAACCCTTCCCCCCGGTGCGCGTCGACCGCGTCATCGAGGATGGCGGATTCGTCCAGACGCACGACCTCAAGCTGACCGCGATCGCGACCCCGGGGCACACGCCGGGCGCGCTCACCTGGACCTGGGTCAGCTGCCAATCGGGCGTCTGCCGCAACATCGTCTATGCCGACAGCCTTTCGCCCGTCAGCCGCGACGGTTACCGCTTCAGCGACCATCCCGACTATCTGGCGGCCTATCGCGCCAGCATCGCCAGGGTCGCCAGGCTCGATTGCGACATCCTGCTGACCCCGCACCCGTCGGCCAGCAAGATGGTCGAGCGCCTTGCGCTGGGTGAACCGCTCGACGACCACAACGGTTGCCGCGCTTATGCCGCTTCGCTGACCAAGGCGCTCGACGAACGCCTGGCGAAGGAAGCCGCCGCCAGATGAGCTGGCGCATAACCATCCCCTGCACCCGCGCGCAGGCGGAAGCGATCCCCGATGCGGACGAGCTGTTCGCCGGCAATGTGCGGCCGCCGGCGCTGGTCGCCGACGAGCCCGACCCGGCACGCCCCGACGAATGGGTCATCCATGCCTATTTCGAGCACGAACCCCGCGCCGAGGAGCTGAAGGCCCTCGCGAAGCTCGGCAAGGGCGAGCCCGAGGTCGCGCAGCTCGGCGAGGCCGACTGGGTGAGGATGAGCCAGTCGGGGCTGCAGCCGATCCGCGCCGGCCGCTTCTACGTCCACACGCCGACCAACCGCGGCACCGTCTCGGACGGCGCCACCGCCTTCGAGGTCGACGCCGGCCTCGCCTTCGGCACCGGCCAGCATGCGACCACGTTCGGTTGCCTCGAGGCGCTCGACGCGCTCGAGCGCGAAGGCGCGCGCTTCGCCAATATCGCCGACATCGGCACCGGCACCGGATTGCTAGCCTTCGCCGCGCTGGCGCTGTGGCCCAGCGCCAGATGCATCGCGACCGACATCGACAGCCAGGCGATCAACGTCGCGCGCGAGAATGCCGCGATCAACGCCGTCACTTTGGGTCATGGCGAGGGCGAGCTGCTGCTCGTCGCCGCCGACGGGATGGGATCGCCGATGCTGTCGGCGCGCTCGCCCTTCGACCTCATCATCGCCAATATCCTCGCCGGCCCGCTGATCGAGCTCGCGCCCGATTTCGCGCGGGCGCTGGCGCCGGGCGGCGCGGTAATCCTCGCCGGCCTGCTCGACTCCCAAGCCGAGGGCGTGATTCGCGCCTACGCCAGCGAAGGGCTCAGCGGCCGCGTTCCGTCGGCGACGCAGTGGCCGGTGCTGGTCCTGCGCTCCCCAGCCCAAGCTGGTCGAGCATGAAGGCGTAATATTCCGCGCGCGAGCGGTATTGCTGGAAGCGGCCCGACTTGCCGCCGTGACCCGCCTCCATGTTCACGCGGAAGACGAGCGGGTTGCTGTCGGTCTTCATCGACCTGAGCTTCGCCACATATTTGGTCGGTTCGTAATATTGCACCTGGCTGTCCCACAGCCCGGTGCCGACGAATAACGCCGGATAGGCCTTCCGCTCGATATTATCGTAGGGCGAATAGGACAGCATGTAGTCGTAATATTTGGGGTCGGAGGGGTTGCCCCACTCGTCATATTCGTTCGTCGTCAGCGGAATCGACGCGTCGAGCATGGTCGTCACCACATCGACGAACGGCACCTGGCTGACGATCACGCGATAGTCGCTGGGCGCCATGTTGGTGACCGCGCCCATCAAGAGGCCGCCGGCGCTTCCGCCCGAGGCAGCGACGCGGTCCTTCGCCGCATAGCCGTTCGCCACCAGGTAGCGCGTCACATCGATGAAGTCGGTGAACGTGTTCTTCTTGTTGAGCAGATGCCCCGCGTCGTACCACTCGCGGCCCATCTCCTGGCCGCCGCGGATGTGGGCAATCGCATAGACCATGCCGCGGTCGAGCAGCGGCACGATGGTCGGCGACCACGCCGGGTCCATCGAGATGCCGTAGCTGCCATAGGCATATTGCAGCATCGCCGCGGTGCCGTCGCGCTTGAACCCCTTGCGGTAAACCAGGGAGACCGGGATCTTCGTCCCGTCGCGCGCCGTCGCCCACACGCGCTCGGTCACATATTGCGACGCGTCGTAATTGGGCGCCGGGTTGCGCTTCAGCACCGTGCGCTTGCCCGTCCGCGCATCGACCTCATAGGTGATCGTCGGCGTGGTCAGCGAATTATAGGTGTAGCGCAGCGCCGTCGCCGAGGTCTCCGGATTGGCGGCGATGCCCATCGAATAGGCCGGCTCGTCGGAGGCGACGTCGCTGCTGCGGCCGTCGTTCATCAGCAGGCGGATATGCTTGTTGCCGCCGGAGCGCTGCTCGATGGCGATGAAGGTGTCGAACGGCTTGAAGTCCTCGATGAATACCTGCGGATCGTGCGGCACGAGGTCGCGCCACGCCGCGCGGCCGCGCGCTGCGTCCGCGTCGGCCAGTTCCATCAGCTTGTAGTTCTTCGCGCCGTCGGCGTTCGTGCGGATGATCCAGCGGTTCCCGACATGGTCGGCGCTGTAACGGAACTCGCGCTCGCGCGGCGCGAGCACGGTCCACTGGCCGGGGTTGGCCGCGCTGGTGCAACGCTGCTCGTTGCTGACGGTGCTTTCGAGGTAGATGCAGACATATTTGTCGTCGCTG
>DASUXP010000162.1:0-7692 GCA_036377835.1 Sphingomicrobium sp.
CTGCTCCTCCTCGCTCATCGCTTCCCAGTTCGCGGGCGGCGCGCCGACCGTCCCGATCGGCGACATTTCGGTCATCCCCCAGAGATGATTGACCCGGATGCCACGCTCGCGAAACCAGCGGATGGTCGCGGGCGGTGCCGAGGACCCGCCGACGATGATCGTGTGCAGCTTTCCGAGGCTCGTCCCGCTGTCCTCGACATGGTCGATGAGGTTCAGCCATACCGTCGGGACGCCGGCAGAATGGGTGACCCCTTCCGCGTCGAACAAGCGGCAGATGCGATCGGGCTGGTTGTCGGCGCACAGCACCAGCTTGAACCCGACCATCGGCGCCGCGTACGGGATGCACCAGCTGTTGGCGTGGTACATCGGGACCACCGGAAGCATGACCGACCGCGCGGACACGTCGAAAATGTCCGGCGCGACGATCGACATGGCGTGAAGCACGGTCGAGCGATGCTCGTAGAGCACGCCCTTGGGGTTGCCGGTGGTGCCGCTGGTGTAGCAGAGGCCGCAGGCGTCGCGCTCGTCGCCTTCGTACCACTCGTAATCACCGTTCTCGGCCGCGAGCCAGCCGTCGAATTCGTCGTCGAAGCAGACATAGCGCGTGACGCTTGACCAGTCGTGCTTCATCCGCTCGACCATCGGCGCGAAGGCGCGGTCGTAGAGCAGTACGCGGTCCTCGGCATGATTGACGATGTAGGTCAGTTGGTCGTCGAACAGCCGCGGGTTGAGCGTGTGAAGAACGCCGCCCATGCCGACGACCCCGAACCAGGCGGTGAGGTGGCGGTCGTGGTTCATGGCCAGCGTCGCGACGCGATCGCCGGGTGTCACTCCTGCGCGCTCGAGCGCCTGGGCCATTCGCCGGGCATCGTGCGCCAGCCGTGTCCAGTCCGTGCGGACGGTCGTTCCGTCGGCGCGCGCGGCGACGATCTCGCGGCCGCCATGCTCGCGCTCGGCATGGTCGAGGATCCGCATGATCCGCAGCGGAAAGTCCTGCATTGCGCCGAGTGCCATCAGCGCCTCCCCTCAAGGGGGCGCATCATGCGCCGAAAACGGCCGTCGGCAAGTCCTTAAAAGGGCAGCTTGAATCCCGGGGGCAACGGCAGGCTCGACTGCATCTTCTGCATCTCGGCGGCCGCGGCGGTGTCGGCCTTGCCCCGCGCGTCGTTGATCGCCGCGGCGACCAAATCCTCGACCATGGTCTTTTCCGAGGGCTGCAGCAGGCTGTCGTCGATATTGACGGCGAGGATGCGGCCCTTGGCGGTGGCGCGGATACTGACCAGCCCGCCGCCCGACGTGCCTTCCACCTCGATCTTGTCGAGATTGTCCTGCGCCTTCTGAAGCTCGGCCTGCGCGTTCTGCGCCGCTTCGAGGATTGCGTTGAGGTCGGGCATTTCAGGCATGTCAGGCGCCTCTCGTGGAATAGGATTCGAGCTCCGCGCCGGGCAATGCGTCCATCACCGCGCGGACGTTGGGATCGGCCAGCACATCGGCGCGAACGCGCTCCTCGGCCATTTTCTCCTGGTCGAGCAGCGACGGTTCGCCCGCCTCGTCGGACAGCGACACTTGCCAGCTGGCGCCGGTCAGCGACTTGAGCACTGCGCCAAGCTCGCGCGGCCAGTCGCCGCCGAGCGGCCGCGCCGGCTTCAGCGCCAGCTCGGGCGGGGCGTAGCGCACCAGACCGACCTGATCGTGCAATTGCTGGGCGAGCAGGTGCTTGCCGCTTTTCTCGATCGCCTTGACCAGCGCCGGGAAATCCGCCGGCACGCGGGCGACCGGACCCGCCGCATTGCCCGCCGGAGCCGAGACCGGACCGCTCTCTGCCCCCTCGCCGCTCAGCCGCTGCACGAGGCTCGCCGGGTCAGGCATGTCGGCGGCGTGGATCAACCGCAGGAGCGCCATTTCCGCCGCCTCGCGCGGGTCGGGCGCGATCTCGACATCCTGCAGGCCCTTGAGCAGCATCTGCCACAGACGGTGGATCGTTCCCCACGACAATGCGCCGGCGATTTCCTCGGCGCTGTCGCGCTCCTCGGCCGACTGCAGTGCGTCGCCCGTCGCCCCCGCCTTGGCGCGAGTGGCCGAGTGCAGGCTCTCCATCAGGCCGCGCAGCAGCTGCATCGGGTCGATCCCCAACTCGTGCGCCTCGTCCAGCTCGGCGAGCGCACCGGCGGCGTCGCCCGACAGCACAAGCTGCAACAACCTCCGGATGCGGCCGCGGTCGGCGAGGCCCAGCATGTCGCGCACCTCGCCCGCACTGACGGTCCCCGCGCCATGGGCGATCGCCTGGTCGAGGATCGAAAGCCCGTCGCGCGCCGACCCCTCGGCGGCGCGGGCGATCATGCCGAGCGCCTCGGGCTCGACCTCGACGCGTTCCGCTTTCGCCACCTCGCCGAAATGCGCGGCGAGCTTCTCCGCCGGGATCCGCCGCAAATCGAAGCGCTGGCAGCGCGACAGCACCGTCACCGGCACCTTGTTCACCTCGGTCGTCGCGAAGAGGAACTTCACATGCTCAGGCGGCTCCTCAAGAGTCTTGAGCAACGCATTGAACGCGCTCTTGGAAAGCATGTGGACTTCGTCGATGATGTAGATCTTGTAGCGCGCCGAGACCGATGCGTAGCGCACCGCGTCGATGATCTCGCGGATATCGTCGATGCCGGTATGCGAGGCGGCGTCCATCTCGATCACGTCGATGTGCCGGCCTTCGCTGATCGCGCGGCACGGCTCGCAGACGTTGCATGGCGTGATCGTCGGACCGCCCTGCCCGTCCGGGCCGATGCAGTTCAGGGCCTTGGCGATCAGCCGCGCCGTCGACGTCTTGCCGACGCCGCGGACGCCGGTGAGGAGGAAAGCATGGGCGATCCGCCCGCGCTCGATGGCATTGGCGAGCGTCTGCACCATCGCGTCCTGGCCGATCAACTCGGCGAACGTCTGCGGCCGGTACTTGCGCGCCAGCACGCGGTAGGCGGGCGCGTCCGCGGCCTTGGTCGGCTCTTCGGGGAGGTCCAGCCCGAGACCGGGCGATTCGGCGTCGTCCATCGACGCTGGTGTAGGGATGCGGCCCACCTACGCCAAGGCTTCGGCGGGCGGCCGTCACCGGCTGCTCCTGGGCGGCTTGCCGGCCGTAGCCGTGGCGAAGGCCGGTGGGAGCCGGAACGACCCGAGGCGATATCGTTGTGGCTGCTTCCTTCCGGACCTGACCAGGTTGGCGACGGCCTCGTCCGCCCGACTCCCGCGGCGCATATGGGGGATGGCCCGGCGTCCCGCAAGTTCATCGCAGCGGCGTGCAGGGCTTCATCCGGCGTTCACCCGGCCCGGGGGAGACCGCCGCCATGCCCATCGCCGCGGTGATCGTCCTGCTTGCTGCGGCTGCCCCCGAGCCGCCGATCACCGTCACCGGCCATGCCTGGGCACCGTTCATCAGCCCGATGGGCGAACCCTTCCGCGCCCGCACCACGGCCGACGACACCTTCGTCAAATGGTTCACCCAGGCCGACCGCGACCATGACGGCACCCTCACCGCCGCCGAGATGCAAGCCGACGCCGAGCGCTTCTTCGCCACCCTCGACGTCAACCGCGACGGCGAGATCGATCCTGAGGAGCTGATCCGCTACGAATGGGAGGTCGCGCCCGAGATCCAGGTCAACATGCGGCAGATGCGCGCGCCGGGCGAACCGCGGCCGAAGAAGCGGAGGCGCGAGGAGGCGGCGCAGGGCGCGGCGCGCTACGCCCTGCTCAACATCCCCGAGCCGGTTGCCGCCGCGGATGCCGATTTCGACCGCGCGATCACCCTGACCGAGTTTCGCGAGGCGGCCATCGCCCGCTTCCAGCTGCTCGACAGCGCCCGCTCGGGCCGGCTTTCGCTGACGCAACTCCAGGCGATGCTGCCGGTGCCCGGCGCCAAGCCACGGCGCGAGGAAAAGGACAGCCGCATCGGCAACCCGCTGCCGCCCGGCGAGTGACGCGCTAGCGGCCCATCCAGTTGGTGGCCCCCGGCGGAATCCTGACGTCGAGGCTTTGCAGGTCGTCGGTCAGGATGATCTGGCAGGCGAGGCGCGACGTGCGGGTCGCGTGCGCGGCGAGGTCGAGCAGGTCCTCCTCCTCTTCCGAGGCCGGCGGGAGCTTGTCGAAATCTTGTGCGTCGACGATCACGTGGCAGGTCGAGCAGGCCATCACGCCCTCGCACGCGCCCTCGAGCGGCTCGCGCGCCGCCCAGGCGACGTCGAGCAGCCGCTGGCCGGCTTTCGCGTCCACTTCCTTGTCGAGGCTTCCGTCGGCGCGGAAGAATCGGATCCTGGTCACTCGTCGAGCTTCTGCTGTTCATGGCCTGCGGCGGCAATGCGGCGGCACGCCTCGGCCAGCTCCGCCTCGGTCGTGTAGCGCCCGAATCCGAGCCGGATCGAGCAGCGCGCCTCTCGATCGCTCAATCCAAGCGCCCTGAGCACGTGGCTCGGCCGCCCCGAGCCGCTGGCGCAGGCCGATCCCAGCGAGAAAGCGATGTCGCGAAGGTCGCCGATCAGCCGCGCCGCGTCGACGCCCTCGCGGCGGATGTTGAGATTGCCGAGATAGCGGTGCTCGGTGCTCCCGTTGATCGTCCACGCGTCGCCGAGCGTCCCCAGCGCCGCCCGCCACAGGTGCAGCAGGCGGTCGTGGTCGCGGGTCCTGCGCTCGCCGGCGAGCTTCGCGGCGGCTCCGAACCCGACGCACAGCGCCGGTGACAGAGTCCCCGATCTCAGCCCCCGCTCCTGCCCTCCGCCGTGGATGAATGGCTCGGGCTCGGCCCCGGCGCGCATCCACAGGGCGCCGATGGCCTTGGGACCGTGAATCTTGTGCGCCGAGACAGCGACGAGGTCCGGCCCTTTGGGGATGTCGACGCGGCCGAGCCCCTGCACCGCGTCGCACAACATCAGCGCGCCATATTCATGCGCCATGCGCGCGATCTCGCCGACCGGCTGGATCACCCCGATCTCATTGTTCACCAGCATGGCCGCGACCAGCAGCACGCGCTCGTCGAGCTCGCGCTCGAGGTCGTCGAGGTCGATCAGCCCGTCGCTGCGCACGGGAAGCACGGTCAGGTCGACCCCGCGGCCGGCGAGCCATTCGCAAGTGTCGAACACCGCGGCATGTTCGGTCGCGACGGTGACGATTCGGTTGCGCCCTTCCGGGGCGCGCTCAACGGTGCCCTTCAGCGCCCAGTTCAATGCCTCGGTCGCGCTCGCGGTGAAGGCGACGCTCCCGCCGGCGATGTCGATCGCCTGCTCGACCTGCTTGCGCGCGACCTCGATGACGGCAGCTGCCTCGCGCCCCCAGCGCGAAGGCGAATGGGGATTGGCGAACTTCTCCTCGATCCACGGCCGCATCGCTTCGGCGACCTCCGGGGCAACCGGGGTCGTCGCCTGGTAGTCGAGGTAGATCATGCCGCGCGCGGGGCGCTGCGTTCGGCGATCCGCCGCCATTCGCGGAGGAAGCGGTCGATATCAGCTTCGCTCGTCTCGGGCCCGAAGCTCAGCCGCAGGAAGCCACCGGCAATCTCGTCCGGAACGCCCATGGCGGCGAGCACCCTGCTCGCCTGCATTTTGCCCGAGGAGCAGGCGCTCCCCGCCGACACCGCGATCCCGGCGAGGTCGAGCTGAACCAGCAGCGCGGAATTGGTGGCTCCAGGTAGCGCGACGGCACCGATGGTCGCGACGCGGGTCACGTCCTCGCCGATCACCACCCCGCCGGCAGCCTTGGCGCCCTGGTCGAGCCGGCACCGCAGCTCGCCGAGCCGCTCCATGTCGTAAGGCCGCGCGGCGAGCGCGGCGGCGAAGCCGAGCGCCCCGGGAACGTCCTGCGTGCCGCGCCGATAGCCCTTCTCCTGCCCGCCTACGGCTTCGAGCGTGGCGAGGTCCCTCACCAGCAGGACTCCGATCCCCGGCGGGCCGCCGAGCTTGTGCGCGCAGGCCGCGATGAAGTCGGCGTCGGGCAGCGGCAACTTGCCGGCGCTTTGCGCGCAGTCGGCGAGGAGCAGCGATCCCGCCTCGCGAATTCGCGGGGCGAGCCGGTCGAGCGGCTGGACGATGCCGGTCTCGTTGTTGACCTGCTGGATGGCGACCAGCGCCGGGCCTTCGGCAAGCACCGCCTCCAGGGCCGCCTCGTCGACCAGTCCGTCAGGCCCGACGGGGATGACGCGCGAGCGCTCCCCCATGGCGTGGGGGACGATGGCATGCTCGGTGGCGCCGTGCGCCCGTCCCGGAAGCCGCGCCCGGGCCGCGGCGATCTCCACAGCTTCGCTCGCACCGCTGGTGAAGATGACGTCATGACGCCAGCCGAGCACCGCGGCGATGGTCGAGCGCGCCTCTTCCAGCAGGGCGCGTGCAGCCCTACCCTCGGCGTGCGGCGAGCTCGGGTTGGCCCAGGCGTCCATCGCCCGCGCCATCGCCGCGCGCGCTTCGGGGAGCAGCGGAGTCGTCGCCGCATGATCGAGATAGAGACGGTCGGAAGCAGTCAAAAGCCGTGGATTCCTGCCGATTGCCACATGAAGCGGCGCCCCTATATAGGAGCCGATGCCGCTGCGCACCCGCGCTGGTGCGGCTTAGTCGTTTACGCGAGCCAAAGCATTCATGCCCGAAGTCATTTTCCCCGGCCCCGAGGGACGCCTCGAAGGACGTTTTCACCCCGGCAGCCGCCCCCGCGCCCCCGTCGCGCTGATCCTCCATTCGCACCCGCAGGCCGGCGGGACGATGAACAACAAAATCGTCCAGCTTCTCTACCAGACGTTCGTCAAGCGCGGCTTCGCGACCCTACGCTTCAACTTCCGCGGAGTCGGCAAGAGCCAGGGCGTGTTCGACAACGGAATCGGCGAGCTGTCGGATGCGGCTTCCGCGCTCGACTGGGTGCAGAGCATCCATCCCGAGGCCGAAACCACCTGGGTCGCCGGAGTCAGCTTCGGCGCCTGGATCGGCATGCAGCTTTTGATGCGCCGGCCGGAGATCAAGGGCTTCATCTCCATCGCGCCGCCGGCGAACATGTACGATTTCAGCTTCCTCGCCCCCTGCCCCTCCTCGGGCATTATCATCCAGGGCGAGGCGGACGAGGTGGTCACCCCGAGCGCGGTGCAGAAGCTGGTCGACAAGCTCCGCACCCAGCGCCACATCACCATCAACCACGAGGTGATCCCCGGCGCCAACCACTTCTTCGCCAATGAGCTCGACCTCATGATGAAGGAAGTCGACGACTATCTCGACATGCGGCTCGCGACCGACCCGATCAAGCCCCCTACACTGTCCAGATCATCACGTTCATGACAAGGACGGCCGCGGCGACGATCATCAGCACGCCGCGGCTCCGGGTCTCGCGCTTCAGGGCCAGCCTGGTGCCGCCGATACCGAGGATGATGGCGGCGAGCATCGTCAGGGACAATGCCGCCGAAGCGAAGCCATTCACTGCCTACCCCTTCACCAAGACTTAACCAAAACCGGGCCAAAACGGACGCATGCCCACGCCCGAGCAGCAGGCGCGCCTCGTCGAGGCGTTCGAGCGGATCGAAGAAACGATCCTGCCGTGCATCGCCATGATGCTCGAAACGCTGATCGAGGCCTCCGAGCACGTGGCCGAGGGTGAGCGCCGCTTCCTCATCGGCGAATTGAAGACGCTCGCCGCCGAGCTCGAGGAGCTGACCCGCGCCGTCGAGCGCTCCAGCCCCGTCCATCTCGA
>DASUXP010000163.1:0-5236 GCA_036377835.1 Sphingomicrobium sp.
CATGCGGCCGACATGGCCGTCGGGCCCGACCTCGTCGACGAGGCGCTTGGCGACGGCGCGAAGCACGGCGTCGCCCTTGGGATGGCCGAAGGTGTCGTTGACCGGCTTGAAGCCGTCGAGGTCGAGGAACATGATCGCGCAGGGGCAATTGCCTGTCGTCGCCGCGCGAAGCGCCTCGCCGAGGAGCTGGCGGACGCGGCCGCGGTTGGGCAGGCCGGAGAGCACGTCGACATTGGCGAGGTGGGTCAGCCGCTCCTGCGTCTGGCGGATCTCGGTGATGTCGGAGCCGACTCCGCGGAAGCCCTCGAAACGGCCGGCGGTGTCGATGATCGGGTCGCCGGCGATCGACACCCAGCGCGGGCCGCGCGCGGTCTGAAGCTCCATTTCGAGCGAATTGAACGGCTGCTTTTCGAGCAGCACCCGGCCGAGCTCGGCATGGCCGCCGAGGAGTGCGGGAAGCGAATGGCCGAGCAGCTGGCCGGCGGGCTTGCCCAGCATCATGCTCATCCGCGAGGAGATGTAGGTCACGCGATTGTCGCCATCGACCGCCCACAGCCAGCCGACGCCCCGTTGCTCGTATTCCTGCAGGAGCAGGCTCGCGCTCTCGCTCTGACTGCCGACGTCGGCGTTGGTCTTGAGCTGGTGGAAGGCCCAGCGCGCCACCGTCATGACGCCAATCACCGCCACCCCCAACGTGAAGATGATCGACAGCATGTGCTGGAAGGGGACGCTGTGGCGGCCGATGAGCAGCACTCCGCAGACGCCGCCGGTGAAGGTCACCATCCAGGCCATCGCGCATTGCGGGACGACGACGAGGCCGAGCGCGCCAATGCCGAGGCCAGCCATGATCGAAGCGGCGATCACCTGGGTGCCCGGATCGAGGGTCGGGAACAGGTAGAGCGGGAGGCTGAGCCACACGGCGCCGCGAAGCGCCACCTCGCCGACCATCATCCACAAGGGCACGCGGCGGCCGGAGCGTCCGACGCAGGTGATCGACTGGGTGCGGGCAAGGTGCATCGCGCCGAGGTTCACCGCGGCGACGGCGAGCGCCCAGGGGAACAGCCATGCGCTCGGCACGGCGCCCCACAGGTTGGGGAGCATCATCACGGCGGCAACGATGTTGGCGGCGGCGAAGAAGGGCGCGAGTTGGGCGCGCGAGATCAGCTGGACGTCGCGCAGGGGCGAGCTTTCGGGCTCGGCTCCCCGGGCTGCGAGCCCGGCCGATTCACCGCCCGGAAGCCGGGCCGAAATCAAGCGCTTATACCGGTCTGGTGCTTCGTACATCCGCCCGCCGTTCCACGTGTGCCGGACGAGGTAGCTGAAGAGCGTTTAAGGGCGGTTAAAGTACGGCCGAATTCCTCCCTGCGGGCGAAGCTCGTGGGGAGGGGAACCAGCGCAGCTGGTGGAGGGGTAAATCGCAATGGTTCAGGACCCCTCCACCATGCAGTCTCGCAGCATGGTCCCCTTCCCCATCCCTGCTCCGCGAGGACAGGGAGGAATTCAGAGCTTCAGCTTGTCGAGGTCGCGGGTGACGAGGGGGTGGTAGAGCGGGCGCGCCTTGGCATAGATCCGCGCCGCGATCGGCCGGCCCCATCCTTGGTCCCTGGCCAGCGCCTGGATGAGCGGGCGGACGAACTTGCCGCGGCCCTGTGAGGTCAGGAACTGCTCGAGCGACGGGACGGCCGGGTCGTAGCGGTTGGGAATGGCGAGATCGAGCCAGGCGAAGCGCACTTCCATGTTGCCGGTGCCGTTGAGGCCGTAAGCCGCTTCGAGCGCGTCGAGCCGCGCCTTGCCGAGCTTGCGCGGCAGGCGGTTGAGGAAGCGCAGCCGCTCGTCGGTGGTCCAGTTCGACCAGGCCTGCGGCGCCGCTGCGCCGGCGGCGAAGGCGGCCGCGGCCTTGTCCTGCTCGGCGAAGGTCCCGGCGGGCGGGCGCACCATGTTGGGCGGGACGCCCGGCTGGTACACCCAGCGGTCGAGCATCAGCTTCTGCTCGAGCGCCTTGTCGCCCTTGATGAGGTTGGCGCGGATGTCCTGAAGGAAGATCGCCGACGTGACCGGCTGGAAGGCATGGCGGTCGAACCAGCCCTTGAGCCACGCATCGAAGCGCTCGCGGCCGACATTGGCCTCGATCGTGCGCAGAAAGGCGGCGCCTTTTTCATAGGCGACGTCGGTCAGGGCCTCGTCGGGATGGCGGCCCTTGGTGTCGAGGTGCAGCCGGGTGTCGGGACTGTTCGGGCCGCCGGCGTCGGCGAACGCCTTGTACATGGCGTCGATGCCGAGCGCGATCTGCTCGTCGGCGGCCTTCTTGCCGTAGAGCTCCTCGACGATTCGGCGCTCGGCGTAAGTGGTCATGCCCTCGTTGAGCCAGAAGTCGTTCCACGTCGCGTTGGTGGCGAGATTGCCCGACCAGCTGTGCGCCAGCTCGTGCGCGACGAGGCTGACCAGGCTCTTGTCGCCGGCGATGAAGGTCGGGGTCAAAAAGGTGAGGGTCGGGTTCTCCATGCCGCCGAAGGGGAAGGACGGCGGAAGCACGATGACGTCATAGCGACCCCAGCGGTAGGGCCCGTAGAGCTTCTCCGCCGCCGCGACCATCTTCTCGGTGTCGGACAGCTCGCGCGCGGCGGCGGGGAGCGTCGCCGGCTCGGCCCACACGCCGGTGCGCGGCCCGAGCGGCTTGAAGGCAAGGTCGCCGACGGCGATCGCGATCATGTACGAAGCGACGCCGTGGTCCATGCGAAAGCTGAACACGCTCTCCCCGCCCTGGGTGATCGGCTCGGCCGAGCGCGGAGCGCTCATCACCGCCGTCATTCCGGCGGGCACGTGGATGGTCGCTTCCCAGCTCTGCCGGATTCCGGGCGAATCCTGCGTCGGGATCCAGCTGCGGTTCTCGATCGATTCGCCCTGGCTGAAGAGGAACGGCGCCTTCTTGCCCGCGGTCTGCTGCGGGGTGAGCCAGAGGAGGGCGCCGGAGTTGGGCGCGCTCTTGTAGCGGATCTTGATCTTGCCAGTGTCGGGGTTGAGCGCGATCGCCAGCGGAGCCCCGAGGTTCGGGTCCTTGGGCCCGACCTTCCATTGCAACGGCTTGCCCGAGCCGTCGGTGACGCTCTGGATTTCGAGGCCGTTGTCGTCGAGGACGATCTCCTTGGCGTCGGGCTTGCGCTGGATGTCGAGCGTCGCCGTGCCGCCGATCCGCTTCGAATCGAAGTCCACCGTGAGGTCGAGGGCGACATGGGTGACCCGAGCCTCGAGCGGCCGGGCAAAGCTGTGGGTGTCGACCGCGTCGGCGGTGGTGAGGACCGCGGCGACGGGCTCGACCGGCTTCGGCTCGGACGTGCCGTTCTCATGCCCGCCGCGGCAGGCGGCGAGAACAAGGGTCAGGAGCGTTGCGGCGCGGGTCCAGGGCTTCATTCGGGTTCCTCTTGCGGGCTCAAGCGGCAACGCCTCGCCGCCGGTTCGGTGCCGCCATAGGGCGGAGCGCCGGGCGGGCAAGCCCGCGCGGCTCGCATTGCCGGCGGAGCGCCTCTATATCGGTAGCGATGGCGACGGACAGCGCGACCCTCGACCGGCGGACCGCCGCTCCGCGCCGACGCGAGGACCGAGCGGACACGGACGAAATTCGCTCGCCGGCAGCGCCGATCGCGCGCGGGATGGGGCTCGACCAACCCTTCTTCGACGACAAGAACCGCGCCTTCTGGATCCTCCAGTCGATCGGCTGGAGCGGCTATTTCTTCCTCCGCTCGCTCAGCGGCTTCGCCAATTCGATGGGGTGGATCTGGCTGGTCCACACGCTGTTGCTGACGATGACCGGCTATTCGCTGACGCTGCTGATGGCGTCGCTGTTCCGCCGGCTGATCCGAATCCGGCCGATCTTCACCATGATCTTCTCGCTGGTGGTGGTGATCATCGCCTCGATCGCCTTCTCGGTGATCGAGACGTGGAGCTATGCGACCTTCCTCAAGCCCGATTCCAAGCCGGTCGGGGTCGAATATCTGGGCGCTATCCTGCTCAACTTCTCGCTGCTCGCCGCCTGGGCGGCGCTTTATTACGGGATCAATTATTACCTGCTGCTGGAAGAGCAGATCCGCCAGCGCGAACGGCTCGAGAGCGCCGCCTCGACCGCCCAGCTGGCGATGCTCCGCTACCAGCTCAACCCGCATTTCCTGTTCAACACTCTGAACTCGATCTCGACCCTGGTCCTCCTGAAGCAGACCGAGCGAGCGAACGCGATGCTTGCCCGCCTCTCCTCCTTCCTGCGCTACACGCTCGCCAACGAGCCGACCGCCAAGGTGACGCTGGCGCAGGAGGTCGAGACGCTGAAGCTCTACCTCGAGATCGAGAAGATGCGGTTCGAGGACCGCCTGCGCCCGCACTTCAAGGTCGAGCCGGAGACGATCGGGGCGCGGCTGCCCTCGCTGCTGCTCCAGCCGCTGATCGAGAATGCGATCAAATATGCGGTGACCCCGAGCGAGAACGGCGCCGACATCTGGATCACCGCTGCGCGCGAGGCGCAGGCGGTGCGCATCGAGGTTGCGGACAACGGCGGCGACGAAGGGTCGGCGGAACTGGCATCGAGCCCGTCCACCGGCGTCGGACTGGCGAACATTCGTGACCGTCTGACGCAAGCCTATGGCGCGTCGCATCGTTTCGAGACGAGAAAGAACGAGCGGGGCGGGTTTAGCGTTATCCTGGAAATCCCCTACGAAACCGGAGACAAGGCCGAATGAGCATCCGGACCATATTGGTCGATGACGAACCTCTCGCGACGCAAGGCCTGCAACTGCGGCTGCAGGCACACGAGGACGTCGAAATCGTCGCCACCGCCGCCAACGGCCGCGAGGCGATCCGCCAGATCAAGACGCACAAGCCCGATCTCGTCTTCCTCGACATCCAGATGCCGGGATTCGACGGCTTTTCGGTGATCCAGGGACTGATGGACGTCGAGCCGCCGCTGTTCGTGTTCGTCACGGCCTTCGGCGAACATGCGCTGAGGGCATTCGACGCGCAGGCGGTCGATTATCTGATGAAGCCGGTCGACGAGGATCGCCTCGCGGCGACGATGGACCGGGTCCGCCAGCGCCTGTCCGAGCGGCGCAGCGCCGAGGAGGCGGAGCGGCTCAAGGAAGCGCTGACCGAGCACGCCCCGGAAGCGGCAGAAGAGCTGGCCGACGCCGCGCCCGATGCGCACGCCGCGAACCGCTACGAGAAGATGATCAACATCAAGGACCAGGGCCAGATC
>DASUXP010000164.1:0-2838 GCA_036377835.1 Sphingomicrobium sp.
CGCCTCGCAGATCACATATTGCTCGACCTTGACGAACTGGTGGACCCGCAAAAGCCCGCGCACGTCCTTGCCCGCGCTCCCCGCCTCGCGGCGGAAGCAGGGCGAGAAGCCGGCGTAGAGGATCGGCAATTTGTCGGCCTCGACGATCTCGCCCGAATGGAGCGAGGTCAGCACCACCTCGGCGGTACCCGCCAGCCACAGATCGTCGTTGGGGAGTTCGTACGTCTCCTCGCGGTGGCCGGGGAACTGGCCCTGGTTGAGGAAGGCCTGCTCGCGCGCGATCGCGGGGACGGTGATCGGGGTGAAGCCCGCGGCCGCGATCCTCTCCAGCGCCCAGCCCATCAGCTTGGTCTCGAGCAGCGCCAGCCGGCCCTTCAGGCAATAGGTGCGCGAGCCGGACACCTGAGTCACTCGC
Source organism: Sphingomicrobium sp. (assembly GCA_036377835.1). GTDB lineage: Bacteria > Pseudomonadota > Alphaproteobacteria > Sphingomonadales > Sphingomonadaceae > Sphingomicrobium. Next base: position 416 of record DASUXP010000164.1, read on the forward strand.
GACAGATCGCCCCAGCCGTTCTTCTCGATCAGCGCGACATGGTCGAGCGGCTCGAAGCCGAACCGCGGCGGCTCGCCGACGGTGCGGATGACGACGTTGTAGCTTTCGTCCGGCCCGACGGGCGCGCCTTCGTAGGGGATTCCGGGAAGCTTCAGCATCAGCGCCTTCAGCGCCGCTTCCTTCTCGCCGAGCTCGCCCTCCAGCGCGGAGGCGCGCGCGCCCGCCTCCTTCGCCTGCCGCCCCAGCTCCGCTTTCTCTTCGGGCGAAGCCTTGGGGAACTGCGCGCTGATCGCGTTGCGCTCGGCGCGCAGCCGCTCGACCTCGGTCTTGAGCCCGCGCACCTCGGCGTCGAGGGCCAGCAGCGCCTCGAGGTCGAGGTCGACGCCCTTGACCTCGATCGCGCGCTGCACCGCGTCCCGGTTGGCCTTGACGAAATCCAGTCCCAGCATGGGCGGCTTGCTAGCGGAACCGTTCCGTCATTGCGAGCGGAGCGAAGCAATCCAGATTCGCGGCGTTTGCCGGATTGCTTCGTCGCTTGCGCTCCTCGCAATGACGGCTAAGCGCGCGCAATGCCCTCCGGCCTCATTGCCCTGCTCGACGATGTCGCGACCATCGCCAAGCTCGCCGCTTCCTCGCTCGACGACGTGGCGGGGGCGGCGGGGAAGGCGACGACCAAGGCGACCGGCGTGGTCATCGACGATACCGCCGTCACCCCGCGCTACGTGCTCGGCCTCGCGCCGGAGCGCGAGCTTCCGATCATCGGCAAGATCGCCTGGGGGAGCCTCAAGAACAAGATCCTCGTCCTGCTCCCCGCGGCGCTGCTGCTCACCGCCTTCGCGCCCTTCCTCATCACCCCGCTGCTGATGCTCGGCGGCGCCTATCTCGCCTTCGAAGCGACCGAGAAGATCACCGAGAAATTGCTCCACGAGCATGAGCATGAGGAGCAACTGGTCGATGCTATGGTGGATCCCGCCGAGCTCGAAAAGCTGCAGGTCAAGGGCGCGATCCGCACCGACTTCATCCTCTCGGCCGAGATCATGGCCATCGCGCTCGCCAGCCTCGGGCATTTGACGCTCGTCACGACGGCGATCGCTTTGTTCGTTGTCGCCCTCGCGATCACGGCCGGCGTCTATGGCGTCGTGGCCCTGATCGTTAAGCTCGACGACATCGGAGTTCACCTGGCGCAGCGGCCAGGCGCCGCCGCGCGGGCGTTCGGCGAGACCCTCGTCCGCATCGTCCCCAGGATGCTGACCGGCCTCTCCGGAATCGGCACCGCGGCGATGCTGTGGGTCGGCGGCGGAATCCTCCTCCACGGCCTCGAAGTGCTGCACATCCTCGACATCGTGCCCCACACCCTGCACGCCTGGTCGGTCGCGGCGGGTCACGCCGTCGGCGCCGCGGGACCTTTGCTCGAATGGCTGATCTACGCCCTCGGCTCGGCGGTCGCGGGGCTGATCATCGGCGGCATCCTCGTCCTCATCGTCCGCCGTTTCACCCGGCATCCGGAAGAGCTGATCGTCGATTAGTGCTCACCTCTCTCGCACGCAGGAGAGGTCGACTCGCGGCAGCGAGCGGGTGAGGGTCTTCCGGCGCCGGGAAAGAAAGCAAACCCTCACCCAACCCACTCCCGCACGCGAGAGAGGGCTACAGGTGTCAGTCGAAATGCAGCCGGCGGTAGCGCCCGCGAAAATAGAGCAGTGGGTCGAGGCTGGCATCGAAGCTCGCCTTCACCACCTGTCCGACGAGGATATGGTGGTCGCCGCCGTCATAGACCGCGAAGCGCTCGCACTCGAACACCCCCAATGAATCCTTGAGGATCGGCGCGCCTGCCTCGCCGCACGACCAGGGAGTCCCGCCAAACCGATCCTCGCCCCGCGCCGAAAAGCGGATCGAGGCCGGCTGCTGACCGGTCTGCAGCACGTTGATGGCAAAATGCGATGCGCCCGTGAGCGCCCCCGCGCTCGCCGCCTGCTTGTGGACGCAGACCAGCAGCAGCGGCGGCTCCAGCGACACCGAGGTGAAGCTGTTGACGGTGAGCCCGGCCGGCTCCCCGTCGGCGTCGAGGCAGGTGACCACCGTCACGCCCGTGGCGAAGCAGCCGAGTGCGTCGCGCAAGGTGCGCGGGTCGTGCCCGCTGCGATATTCGCCCCTGGTCGGCTGGTCGGCCATCGCTGCCGCTATACAGGGCTCACCCCGAAATTCGACCCGGCCACCAAGTCGTGGCATGTTACGCCGATGAAATCATTGCCGCTCCTCCTCGCCGCTCTCGCCTATGCCGGGCCCGCCGCCGCCGATCCGCTGATGGATGCGGTCAGGGCGGACGGCGGAACGGCCTGCTTCACACGCAGCTATGACGCGGCCTGGCTCAAGGCCCACCCCGGCCAGACCGTCCGCGAAGCCCGCTTCGCCGTGACCTATGACCG
>DASUXP010000165.1:0-5124 GCA_036377835.1 Sphingomicrobium sp.
GGGTCGATGGGCATCGCCGTCGGCGCGGCGTTCGTCGCCGGCACCCGCGCCGCGATCGCGGGGAAATGCCCCTACATCCTCTTCACCGCGTCGGGCGGGGCGCGGATGCAGGAAGCGATCCTCAGCCTGATGCAGATGCCGCGAACGACGGTCGCGCTGCAGGAGCTGCACGAGGCGGGGCTGCCCTATATCGTCGTGCTGACCGATCCGACGACGGGCGGGGTCACCGCGTCCTACGCCATGCTCGGCGACGTGCAGATCGCCGAGCCCGGAGCCCTGATCGGCTTCGCCGGCCAGCGGGTGATCGAGCAGACCATCCGCGAGAAGCTCCCCGAGGGCTTCCAGCGCGCCGAATATCTGCTCGAGCACGGGATCATCGACATGGTCGTCCCGCGCGGCGAGCTGAAGGAGAAGCTGGCGCTGCTGGTCTCCTACCTCGCCCCCGAGAAGGCGGCGTGAGCAGACCCTCTCCCCTTCAGGGGAGAGGGAAGAGCCGCGCAAGCGGCGAAGGGAGAGGGGCCGTCGCGGCGCACCACTCCCCCTCTCCCCTGAAGGGGAGAGGGAGTTAAAATGCCTGACTCCGCCCGCTCGACCGATGCAGCGGTGCAGGCCCAGCTCGAGCGGCTGGCGAAGCTCTCCCCCGCCGGCGACCGCCTCGGGCTCGAGCGCATTGCAGCCCTGCTCGACTGCCTCGGACGCCCCCAGGACCGGCTCCCCCCCGTGTTCCATGTCGCCGGAACCAACGGCAAGGGCTCGACCATCGCCTTCATTCGCGCCGGGCTGGAGGCCGCCGGATACGCCGTCCACATTTTCACCAGCCCGCACCTCGTCCGGTTCAACGAGCGGATCCGGGTCGCCGGCGAGCTGATCGGCGACGCCGAGCTCGCCCGGCTGCTGACCGAGGTGCTGGACTCGAGCGACGGGATCGAGCCGAGCTTCTTCGAGGTCGCGACAGCCGTCGCGCTCCTGGCCTTTGCGCGGACCCCGGCGGACGCGTGCCTGCTCGAGGTCGGCCTCGGCGGGCGGCTCGACGCGACCAACGTCGTCGAGCGCCCGCTGGTCACCGGAATCGCGACGGTCGCGCTCGACCATCAGCAGTTCCTTGGGCCGGACATCGCCTCGATCGCGCGCGAGAAAGCGGGGATCGCAAAGGCCGGCGTGCCGCTGGTCAGCCTGTCCCAGTCTCCGGAAGCCGAAGCTGTGATCGCCGAGGTGGCGGCGCAGCGCGGCGCGACCTTGCTGCTCGAGGGCCGCGACTGGCGCGCCGAGCCGTTCGAGCCCGGCCTTGCCGGCCCCCACCAGAAGCGCAATGCCGCGCTCGCCTGGGCGATGCTGTCGGCACAGGCCGCGCTTCGAGTGCCGCGCGAGCTCTTTGCCGAGGCGATCCGGACCGCGGCGTGGCCGGCGCGCTTCCAAAAGTTGCGCGACGGGCCGCTGACCGGCGGCGTCCCGACCTGGATCGACGGCGCGCATAACGCCGATGCCGCCGCCGCATTGGCGGAGACCCTCCGTGAACGCGGGCCGATGCACATCGTCATCGGCATCCTCGCCAACAAGGGCGCCGACGCGATCGTCGCGGCGCTGGCGCCGCATGCTTTGTCGCTGACCTTCGTGCCGGTGTCGGATCACGATCATCACGATCCCCAGGCGCTCGCCGCCCGCTTCGGCGGAACGGCGGCACCATCGCTGGGGGCTGCTCTGGACCGGCTGCCTGCCCCTCGCCTCGTTGCCGGCTCGCTCTACCTCGCCGGGGAAGCCCTCGCCGCCAACGGCGAGGTGCCGGACTAGGTCCTGGCCGGTGCCTCTTCGTCCGGATGCTCCGCCCGGACGTCGCCGCTCCCGGCCTTGCCGGCCGATCCGATCGAGGCGTCGACCAATCCTTTGCGCATCATCCACCAGAAGAGGAGGATGCCGGGCGCCGCCAAGACCGTGGTCAGCAGATAGAAGTTCACATAGCCCATGGCGTCGATGAGCGCGCCGGCCGTGGTCCCGGTGAGAAACCGCCCGACGATGCTCGCCGCCGCCGAGATCAGCGCATATTGCGCCGCGGTGAAGCGCAGATCGCAGAGCGCGGAGAAATAAGCGACGACGCAGACGCCGCCGATCCCGCTGGCGATATTCTCGAAGCCGATCGCTCCCGCCATGCCGATGTTGCTGTGACCGCTCATCGCCAGCAGCGCGAAGCTGAAGTTGGACACGGCCATCAGCACCAGGCTGATCAGCACCGAGCGCTTCATCCCCAATTGCGCGTAGAGGATGCCGCCGATGAAGATGCCGATGAGATAGGCCCAAAAGCCGACGCCGACATCGTAGATCGCGATCTCGTCGTTGGAAAAACCAAGATCGTCGAACAGCAGGCGGAAGGTCAAATTGGCGAGGGTGTCGCCGATCTTGTGCAGGAGGATGAAGAGGAGAACGAGCAGCGCGCCCTTGCGCTCGAAGAATTCGACGAAGGGCTTCCAGATCGCCGCGGCGGTGCGGGCGATGCCCTTCTTCTCCGCCGGCTCGCGGTGGCGCCTGGGCTCGCCGAACACCAGCGCGGTGAGCATCGCCGGGAGGGCGAGCGCGGCGCAGGCAAGATAGGCCGCTTCCCAGCTCGACCGCGCGGCGACGACGAGGGCGAGCGCGCCGGCCCCGGCCGAGCCGATGCGCCAGCCATATTGCGACATGCCCGATCCGACTCCGAGCTGGCGCGGCTCGAGGATCTCGATGCGGTAGGCGTCGATGACGATGTCGAAGGTCGCTCCGGCGATGCCGAGAAGGATCGCCGCGGTGACGGTCGCGCCGATGCTTGCGGCCGGATCGACGAGAGCGAGATTGGCAACCGCGGCCATCACCATGACCCCGGCGAGGAGCATCCACGACACGCGCTGGCCGAGCCGCCCCAGGATCGGCAGGCGGACGCCGTCCACCACCCACGACCACAGCGGCTTCAGATTGTAGATGAGGAAGGCGAGCGTAAAGGCGGTGATGGTCGACTTGTCGATCCCGTCCTGCTTGAGCCGGGTGGTCAAAGTCGCGCCGATCATCGCGTAGGGGAAGCCGGAGGAAATGCCGAGCAGCAGCGCCGCGATCGGGGCACCCTCGGTATAGGGCCTCACGCCCGCCGGAAGCGCCGCGCGCCAGCCACGCACCTCACCTGCTCCGCTCGCGCTCGCCATCGCTGCCCTCCCCCAATCGTTCCAGACCGACCTTAATCAGCTTTCACGATGTGCCTAGCCCCGCGATGAACGGGGCAGCCGCGGTTCAGGCCTGCTCGTCGGTCCGGGCGAACAGCGCGAGGCCCCTCGGCGGCTTGACCTTCTCGCCCTGGAGGTGGCGGTCGACGCACTCGATCGCCTTGCACAGCTGACGCTCGGTGTAGGGCTTCTGCAGGCAGCCGACGGCGATCTCCTCCGCGCCCGGATAATTGTGCCCCGTGGCGAACAGGGTGGGGACGCGCTTTTCCTTGGCCGCCCTGGCCAGGTGGATTCCGGTCTGCTGCTTGCGCAACCGCACGTCGCTCAGGATCAGATGCACCTCCTCGCGCTCGAGCACTTCGAGCGCCTCGTCGAGGTCGTCGACCGTCGCCACGATCTCGTAGCCGGCGTCGCCGAGCGCATTTTCATTGTCGAACGCGGTGAGCGGTTCATCCTCGACGATGAGGATGCGCTTGACCAATTGCTTGCGCCTGCCGAACAGCATCTCGACCCTGACCCATGACTCTGCAGCCGCAACGAACGAAGCGAAAACCGGTGCCGCCCCGCCGCGCGCGCGGCAACACTGTGCCTGCCGCGCCACAGGCTGGCAATGGCGGACCGCAGCGCATCGCGAAATTGCTCGCCCGCGCCGGAATCGCCTCGCGCCGCGAGATCGAGCGGATGATCGCCGAGGGCCGAATCGCGCTCGACGGCCAGAAGATCACCACGCCCGCGACCCTGCTCGAGGATGTCACCGGGCTCACCGTCGACGGGCGGCCGGTGCGCCCGGCCAAGGCGAGCCGCCTTTACCGTTTTTACAAGCCACAAGGCACGCTCACCGCCGCGCATGACCCGAAGGGCCGGGCGACCATCTACGACCGCCTGCCCAAGGGCCTTCCGCGGCTGATGCCGGTCGGCCGCCTCGATTATATGACCGAGGGGCTGCTGCTGCTCACCAACGACGGCGAGCTCAAGCGCCAGCTCGAGCTGCCGCGGTCGGGAGTCGTCCGGACCTATCGCGCGCGCGCCTTCGGCGACGTCACCCAGGCGCAGCTCGAAGGGTTGAGCGAGGGGATCACCGTCGAGGGCGTCCATTACGGCTCGATCGACGCGAACCTCGAGCGGCGGACGGGCCGTAACTGCTGGATCGAGATGAGCCTCACCGAAGGCAAGAACCGCGAGGTACGCCGGGTGCTCGCTCACCTGGGGCTGCAGGTGTCGCGCCTCATCCGCACCGCCTACGGCCCGTTCACGCTCGAAGGGCTGGAGCCGGGCGCGGTGGACGAGGTCGCGCCGGACGAGCTGGCCGAATTCCGCAAGACGGTAAAATGAGGATCATCGCCGGGGAATGGCGCGGGCGGGCGCTGGAGGCGCCGCCGGGGCGCTCCACCCGCCCGACGGCGGACCGGGTGCGCGAGACGCTCTTCTCGATGCTCGGCAGCCGCCTCGGCTCGTTCGAGGACCTGCGCGTCGCCGACCTGTTCGCCGGCAGCGGCGCGCTCGGGCTGGAGGCGCTCTCGCGCGGTGCCGCGCACGCGACCTTCGTCGAAAGCGATCCCGCCGCGGCGGCCGTCATCCGCCGCAACGCCGAGAAGCTCGGCGCAATGGAGCGGGTGCATATCCTCGGGAGCTCGGCGCTGACGCTTCCGCGCTCAGAGCCCTTCGACCTCGTCTTCGCCGACCCGCCCTATGCCGAGGGCGCCGGCTCGGCCGTCGTCCAGGCGGTAACCGCCGCGGGGTGGCTGGCGCCCGGCGGCTGGATGAGTGTCGAAACCGGCCGCGGCGACGCCATCGACGCTTCGGACCTGGAGGTTGCGGCCGCCCGCGATGTCGGCCGCGCTCGGCTTACGCTTTTACGCTGCCCTTAGCCGCTTCCGACGCCTTGCGAATCTCGTCGATCTCGGTGCTCAGCCGCCGCCCGATCGCATTCGCCGCCGCCTTGCCC
>DASUXP010000166.1:0-9883 GCA_036377835.1 Sphingomicrobium sp.
ACGCGCCCGCCGATCGTCTCGACCCTGCTCAACCTGCGGGCGCTGCGCCGCGCCGCCGAGCGGCTGCTCCGTCAACGCCCCGCGGACTTCAGCCATTGCCGAAGCGACCTTCCGGGAATCGTAGGACGGAAGCTGAAGCGCAGGCTCGGCCTCCCGCTGCTCTATGACATGCGCGCCTTCTGGCCCGACGAGCGCGCCGAGGGCGGGCAGTGGGACCAGTCGAAATGGCTCTACCGGTGGATGTTCCGCTACTTCAAAAAGCGTCAGCGCGATCTGCTAACCGAGGCGGACGAGGTCGTCACTTTGTCCGACGCGGGACGGCGCGCGGTGCTCGATATGGACGTTCGCGATGCCGGGCTGCCGATCACCGTCATCCCCTGCTGCGCCGACTTCGGCCTGTTCGCCCCGCTCACGGCGGATCGGCGGGGCGCGGCGCGGGCGGAGTTCGGCATCGGCGGCGCGGCGCCGCTCCTCGTCCATGTCGGCTCGATCGGCAGCAATTGCCTGCTCGGCGAGATGCTCGATTTCTTCGCCGTCTATCGCGAGCGGCATCCAGAAGCGCAGTTCCTGTTCGTCGCCCCCGCCGGTGAGGAGATCATTCGCGCCGGGGCGAGCAAGCGCGGGGTTGAAGGCTCCGTCCACGTCCGCTCCGCGGGCCGTGAGGAGGTGCCGCGCTGGATCGGCGCCGCCGACCTCGGGATCATGTTCGTCCGCCCGGTGTGGTCGAAGACCGCCGCGTCCCCGACCAAGCTCGGCGAGATGCTGGCAACCGGCCTGCCGGTGGTCGCCAACAGCGGGGTCGGCGACGTCGCCGAGATCCTCCGCGACACCGGCGGCGGAGTCGTGGTCGATCGGTTCGGCGCCGACTCCTATCGCTCGGCCATCGACGCTCTCGACAGGGCGCCTCCCACGCAAGAGATTCGGAACGCCGGGCGGCGCTGGTTCGATTTAGCGTCCGGGATCGACCGTTATGACGCGATCTACCGCCGACTCGCCGCCAAGAAGGAGCCGTGATTGCCCAGGACCTATCTCGTGACCGGCGGCGCCGGCTTCATCGGCTCCCACCTGTGCGATGCGCTGCTCGGCGACGGCCACCAGGTCGTGGTGGTGGACGACCTTCGCTCTGGCCACCGCTCGAACCTGCCCGAGGCGAATGGCGCGCTGAAGCTGATCGAGGGCGACGTCCGCGACCTTCCGCGGATTGCCCCCGAGATCGGCCCCGTCGACGCCATCGTCCACCTTGCCGCGCTGATCAGCGGCTACGACAGCCTCGCCGCGCCCGACGACTATGTCAGCGTCAACGTCGACGGCCTGCTGCGGGTGATCCAGTTCGCCGCCGAGCGGAAGGTGCCGAGGATCGTCTTCGCGTCGAGCTCCACCGTGTACGGCGACCAGCAGGCAATCCCGCTCAGCGAGACCACGCCGCCGCAACCGCTCACCGTCTATGCGCTGACCAAGCTTGCCGGCGAGCATCTGCTCCGGCTCTACTCGGCGATGCACGGCTTCACGCACTGCAGCCTGAGGCTGTTCAACGTCTATGGCCCGCGCCAGGCGACCGACCATCCCTATGCCAATGTCACCTGCAAGTTCAGCCACGCCGCGGCCAACGGATTGCCGGTGAAGCTCTACGGAGATGGCAGGCAAAGCCGCGATTTCGTCTATGTCGCCGATGTCGTGCGGGCGTTCCTGGCGGTCCTCGAAGGTTCGCAGCGGGAGGTCTACAACGTTGGCACCGGCGAGACCGCGCGGATCAAGGATCTCATCGCCGAGCTCGGCGGCATCGTCGGGCGCGCGCTCGAGGTCGAGCAGTGCGCGCCGTGGCCCAACGACATCCGCTCGATCCGGGCCGACACCTCGCGGTTCGAGACGGAGTTCGGTTTCCGGCCCCAAGTGCCGCTGTCGGAAGGCTTGCGGCAGACCGTCGAATTCTTCCGCGAAGAGGCGACAAGGGCGGCGCAATGAGCGAGACGGAGCCGCTCGCCGGCGTCGCCCTCGCGATCTCCGCCTTCCGTTCCGACGAGCCGGTCCTGCGCCTGCTTCGCGCGGCATTCGCGCCGGACCAGCCGCGGTTCGGCGCGGTGATCGTCGTCGACTCGCTCGGCAGCGGCGCGATCGAGGAGGAGGCGCGGCGCGAGGAATGGCCGATCCGCTACGTCAACTCTGACAGCAATCTCGGATCGGCCGGCAACCTCGACCTGCGCCTGCGTGCAGCCGCCGAGCTCGGCCTCGAATGGTGCCTCGCGCTCAATCATGACGGCGAGCTCGACGCGGACAAGGTGATCCGCCTCCTCGCGCACGGCCGATCCCGGCCCAAGGTCGGAGCGGTCTATCCCCAAATGCTGTTCCCCCGTGCCGGCCGGCGTCCCGATTCGCCGCGGCGGAGTTTCGCGCCTTACACCCTGATCGCTCAACGCCCGGAACCCTCCGGCGGCTGTGTCGAAGTCGTGTGGAGCAGCTCCAACGGCGCGCTCTACAACCTCGACCCGATCCGCGAGGGCGTCGGCGCCTGGCCCGAACTGTGGATGGGCTACGAGGACCTCGCGATCGGATGGGAACTGCAGCGCCGCGGCTGGTCGCAGCTGCTGTGCACCGACGTGACCGTGTCCGACGATTACGAGTTCCGGCCGTTCCGCGTCTTCGGCCGGACGCTCCACCTGGCGGAAAAGCCGAGCTGGTATTCCTATTACCAGTCGCGCAACCTGTTGCTGATCGGCCGGCGGACGAAGCGGTCGGCGATCGGCGCATTCAGCATTGTCGTCCGCACGCTCGTCGATTTCGGCACCATCCTCCTGTTCCGTGACGCCAAGCGCGATCGGCTGCGTCTGATGACGAGGGGCCTGAAGGACGGCATGCGCAACCTGACCGGAAAAGGCCCGGTCCCCTAGGCGGCGCCGATCCGCCGCACGATCTGCCGCACCGATCCCTTCCAGTCCGGCAGTCGAATGCCGAGTTCGTCCGCAATCCTCGAACAATCCAGGACCGAGTTGGCCGGCCTCGCCGCGGCGGTCGGCCAGTCGGCGGTGCGGATCGGCTCGACTGCGGCCGCCGGGGCGCCGAGGCTGCGGCACTCATCCATCACCGCGTTCGCCAGATCGAACCAGCTCGCCTCGCCGGCTGCAGCGAGGTGGTAGGTGCCGCTCCGCTCGCCCCCTCCCTCGGCCAGGGACAGAATCGCGTCGGCGAGGTCCAGCGCGGATGTTGGCCGGCCGCGCTGGTCGTCGACGACGGTGAGCCGGTCGCGCGTGCGCGCCGCCTCGATCATCGTCCTGACGAAATTGCGGCCGAACGGGCTGACCACCCAGGAGGTGCGCAGGATGAGGTGGCGCGGATTGGCGCTGCGGACCTTGTCCTCCCCCGCGGCCTTGGTCGCGCCATAGACGTTGATCGGGCCGACCGGATCGTCCTCGCGATACGGACGGTCCAGCTGTCCATCGAATACATAATCGGTCGAGACCTGGACGATCGCCGCCCCGACCGCTGCCGCCGCTCCGGCGGCTTCGCCTGCGGCGTCGGCATTGATCCGCCGGGCGAGCTCCGGCTCCGCTTCCGCCTTGTCCACCTCGGTGTATGCGGCGGCGTTGATCACCACGTCGGGCCGTCGGGCCCCGATCGTCGCGGCAAGCGAGCCTGGAACGCAGAGATCCACCTCCGGCCGCCCGACAAAATCGACCTGCAGTTCCGGATGCTCGCCCGACCGCTCGGCCAGGCTGCGCGCGAGCTGACCATGACGCCCCGTGACGAGCAGCTTCACGACGCGATCCCGAGCCGCTCACCCCGATACTGGCCTTCGCGGATCGGCCGCCACCACCAGTCATTTTCCAGATACCAGTCGACGGTCTTCTCGAGGCCGCTCTCGAAGCTCTCCTCGGGGTACCAGCCGAGGTCGCGCTCGATCTTCCGCGCGTCGATGGCGTAGCGCAGGTCGTGCCCCGGGCGGTCGGGCACGAACTCGATCAGGTCGCGATGACTGCCGCCCGCGCGCGGCCGCTTGCGGTCGAGGATATTGCAGATCGTCTCGACGACAGTGAGGTTGTCGCGCTCCGAGCTGCCGCCAACATTATAGCTCTCGCCCACCTTCCCGCGGGTGACGATCAGCTCCAGCGCGCGGGCATGGTCTTTGACATGCAGCCAGTCGCGGACGTTCGCGCCCTTGCCGTAGACCGGAAGGCGCTTGCCCTCGATGGCATTGAGGATGGTCAGCGGGATCAGCTTCTCGGGAAAGTGATAGGGCCCGTAATTGTTCGAGCAATTGGAAAGGACGACCGGCAGTCCGTAAGTGACGTTCCACGCGCGGACAAAATGGTCGGCTGCGGCCTTGGATGCCGAGTAAGGGGACGAGGGCGCATAGGGCGTCTCCTCGGTGAACACCCCATCCCCGAGCGGCAAATGCCCGAACACCTCGTCGGTCGAGATGTGATGGAAGCGGAAGCCGGAGCGGCGCGCCTTGTCCAGCCCGCGCCAGTGTTCGAGCGCGGCGTTCAACAGGCGGAAGGTGCCGATGACGTTGGTCTCGACGAAAGCCGCCGGGCCGTCGATCGAGCGGTCGACATGGCTTTCGGCGGCGAGGTGCATGATCGCGTCCGGCTGCTCATCTGCGAGGATCCGTACGACCTCGGCCTCGTCGCAGATGTCGGCCTTGTAGAAGCGGTAGTTGGGCGAGCCTTCGACTTCGCGTAGAGACTGGAGGTTGCCCGAGTAAGTGAGCTTGTCGAGGTTGGCGACCGCATAGCCCTTTGCAACGAGCAGGCGCACCACCGCGCTGCCGATGAACCCGGCCCCGCCGGTGACCAGCACGCGTCTTATTTCAGCCATCGAAGTCCACGTCCGCGAGCAGCGGGGCCGAGCGGTCCTTGTCGGAGAGGGTGAGCCGCGCCGCGTCAACGGGCCAGTCGATCCCGATCGCGGGATCGTCGAAGCGGACGGTCCGCTCCAGCTCGGGCGAATACGGCGCGCTCACCTTGTAGAGCACCTCGCAATTCTCCTCGAGCGTGACGAAGCCGTGAGCGAAGCCCTTGGGGACGAACAGCTGGTTCCATTCCTCGGCCGACAGGGTGATGCCGACCCAGCGGCCGAACGTCGGCGATTTCGGACGCACATCCACCGCGACGTCGAAGATGGAGCCGCGCGACACGCGCACCAGCTTGTCCTGCGCCGCCGGCTCGAGCTGGAAATGCAGTCCACGAAGCACGCCGGCGGCCTTGGAGAAAGAGTGATTGTCCTGGACGAAGCGGGTCTCGATCCCGGCTTCCGCCAGTCTGTCCTCCCGCCATACTTCGGAGAAGAAACCGCGTTCGTCCGAATATCGCGGCGGGCGAATTTCGATCAGGCCATCGATGGCGAGCGCGCGGGTTTCAAGCACGCTCATGCTCGTTCGCCCGGCGGCGCAGGTAGGCGGCATAATCGGTCGCGCCGAGCAGGTCGGCCCGGCGCCGCAAATCATCCGGGGTGAGATAGCCGAGCTCCAGCGCGATCTCCTCGAGGCACATGACCTTGAGGCCCTGCCGTTTCTCGATGGTGCGCACGAACGACCCGGCGTCGTGAAGGCTGTCGTGGGTCCCGGTATCGAGCCAGGCATAGCCGCGGCCGAGCCGCGCGACGCGAAGCTCGCCCTTTTCGAGATAGGCGCGGTTGACGTCCGTGATCTCGAGCTCACCGCGCGCCGACGGCGCCAGGCCGGCGGCAACCTCGACCACGCGATTGTCGTAGAAATAGAGCCCCGTGACCGCCCAGTTGGACTTCGGCTCCTTCGGCTTCTCCTCGATCGACAGCGCGCGCCCGGTCCCCGGCTCGATCTCGACGACTCCGTAGCGCTGCGGGTCCTCGACCGAATAAGCGAAGACGGTCGCGCCGCGATCGAGCCGCGCTGCCCCCTGCACCAGCTCGATCAGCCCCGCGCCGTAAAAAATGTTGTCGCCGAGGATGAGCGCGACCGGGCTGTCGCCGACGAATTCGCGGCCGATGATGAAGGCTTCGGCAAGGCCGCGCGGCTGCTGCTGCACGGCATAGCTGAAGCTGACGCCATAAGCGCTGCCGTCGCCGAGCAAAGCTTCGAAGCGGGGAATGTCCGTGGGCGTCGAAATGACGAGGATTTCGCGGATTCCGGCGAGCATCAGCACGCCAAGCGGATAATAGATCATCGGCTTGTCGAAGACCGGAAGCAGCTGCTTGGAGACGGACAGCGTCGCCGGGTACAGCCGGCTTCCGCTTCCTCCGGCGAGAATGATGCCTTTCACTCGATGCTCCGGCCGCTTTGACTAGACCGTCATAGGGGCGCGCTTACAGGAAAGCGTCAGCCCCACAAGGGGAAGAAGTGATAGGGCACCCAGTAGCGCGCGTGCTGGGCGAAGTTCAGCCACACGAATTGGACCATCGCCAGATAGGCCATGACCGCCGCCTTGCCCGGCAGCTGCGCGCGGAACATCAATGGCAGGCGTGCGAGCACCGCGATCTGCAGCGGCATGACATAGAGCGACATGCGATCCACTGCGGTCGAGGACGGAAGGACGAACAGGAGGACGAGGAACCCCACCGCCGCGAGCGAGAAGTTGCGCCACAGCGTCCATTCGACCTCGTTGAACTGCAGCCGCCGGCCGGCGACCCAGAAGACCAGCGCCGCGACCAGGTTCATGACCACGCGAATGGCGGCACCCTGCGAGGAATAGCCCGTCTTGATGTAATGCTGGACGAACTGGTCCATCGCGTCGCCGAGGAACAGGTCGTAGAGCAGGACGCTCGCGGCCAGCGCGATCAGCAGATTGAGGAAGCGGTTGCGCCGGCTCGACAGCGCCACCAGCGGAAAGGCCACCACGGCGGTCTTGTGGAACAGCGCCGCCCCGACGGTGAACAGGGCGAAGCGGGTGGTGGACCCTCCCCGAGCGACCGAGGCCAGCCCGGCCATGAGGATGCCCAAAGCGACGGCCTGGCGGGTGTAGCCCATGGCGACGACGATCACCATGTAGGGAACCGCGATCAGCGCGGCGAGCCACGGGTCGGCCTGCGCCTTGCAGAAGCGGAACAGCCCCCAGGAAAAGATCGCCCCGCAGACCAGGTTCACGACCCAGATCTGCCAGTCGGACCGCTTCACCACCCAGTTGAGCAGCTGGTAGCCGGGATCGCCGAGCTCGAGCACCCGCTCGAAGCTCGCCTGGCGGGCATAAGCGAACATGAACTGATAGTTCGGCCAGTCGGCGCCGACATCGTAGCGCAGGCCGATCAGCAAGGCGGTGATCACCGCGCCGACGGTCAACATCGGCCGCCAGCCGGGCTTGCGACCGGCAGTGAAGGTGGTGAGCAGCGTCCCGACCGCGAAAAAGCCGAAAAGCGCCCAGTAAATCAGCATCCGCGGTCGTTGCTCCCGGGCTTTGCGCTACCCGGCAAAGAGCCGGTCATCGAAGAAGCGTGGTGCCCCTGGTCCGACTCGAACGGACACTCCGGTGAAGGAAAGCGATTTTGAGTCGCTCGCGTCTACCATTCCGCCACAGGGGCACGGCCCGGGCTAGGTAGCGAGGAGCGGCCGGAACGGCAACGCGTCCCGGCCGCCCGAAGAAAAACGACTTATTCGGCCGGTGCCGCGGTTCCCGCTGCGCCGTACGGATTGGGGCCGTAGCGGTTGTCGCCGGGCGTCCCGGGCAGGCAGTAGAAGACCAGCAGAACGATCGCGCAGACCGCGCCGATCATCATGAAGATCATGGCAATGCCCATGCCCGCGCCGAAGCCCATCGCGCTGCCGCTTGCGGCCCCGCCCACCATGGCCGCTCCGCCGAGCACCATGCCGAGGATGTACGGGACGAGCGGCAGGAGGATCCACCAGCCGCTGCGGTTGGTGTCGTGCAGCCGCCGCACGGCCACCGCGATGGACGGAACCAGCGTCGCGACCCCGAGCAGGGTCGTGATCGGGCCATAGACTCCCGCGACCATGTGGTTGATGCCGATGATGCTTTCGACGATGCTGACGACGATATAGGCAATGATGATCGCCAGCACGTACCACCAATATTCGGCCCGCGGGGCGCGGCCCGAGAAGTCGGCGTACTTCTGCAGCGGGCGCTTCGCCCAGTCGACGGGTGTCATGTTGGAATGCATGTCTTGCCCTCCCCCTGATTGTGGCGAGGGAAGACTAGCCCCATCCGTAACGAACGCAACCTAATTGGCCGCGGCCGGAACCGCTCGCCCTCAGCGCGCGAAGGAGAAAGCCGTCGGGCTCGCGCCGTAGCGGTTGGGAACGCTGGTGCCCTTCCTGGCGAACAGGGTCAGCAGATTGGCGAAGACCAGCAAGGTCAGGCCGAGAAAGCCGAGCGCGACGATCTTCGGCAGGATTCCGCGGAAGGCGAAAGCGACGGGGACCAGCGCCAGCATAACGCAGGGCACCACCAGTTCCTTGCCGCTCTTGCCGAGGTCGTGGAGGCGGCGCACCGCGACCGCGATCTGCGGGATGACGACGAGCAGGCCGATCAGGCCCGAGAGCGCCGGCCCGACGCCGAGCAGCATCCCGACGAGCCCGGACAGGGCGTTCACGACGATGACGAAGGCGAAGAAGTACCAGAACTCCGAACGCGACGCGCGGCCCGAAAAATCGGCATACTTCTTCAGCGTGTACAAGGCAGATTGAAACAGCAACATCGTTATCCCCCGGTTACCCGGCCGGCAAGCTGCCCTTCGGCCGTTTAATTTTCGATTACTTTCAGTTGCGCGGCGCCGTGCGGCGGTAACTCAGCGCCTCGGCGACGTGGATCCGCCCGACCTGCTCGGCCCCGGCGAGGTCGGCGATCGTCCGAGCGACGCGCAGCACGCGATGAAACCCGCGGGCCGAAAGCCGCATCGCCGCGGCGGCGTCGGCGAGCAGCTTGCGCCCGGGCTCGTCCGGCGTCGCGACCCGGTCGAGCAGCTCGCCGTCCGCCTCGGCGTTGGTGCGCACGCCATTGCCGTTGAAGCGCTCTGACTGAACGTTCCGTGCCGCAGCGACCCGCCGCGCGACCTCGGCGCTGCCTTCGGCCGGCGGCGGGAGGGTGAGGTCGGCGGCGCTGACGCCGAGCACTTCGACGTGCAGGTCGATGCGGTCGAGAAAGGGGCCGGAGACCTTGGCCTGGTAATCTGCGGCGCAGCGCGGTGCACGGCTGCAGGCGAGCGCCGGGTCGCCGAGATGGCCGCAGCGGCAGGGGTTCATCGCCGCGACCAGCTGGACCCGCGCCGGGAAGGTGACGTGGGTGTTGGCGCGGGCGACGCTGACGCTTCCGGTCTCCAGCGGCTGGCGCAGGGAATCGAGCACGGCGCGCTGGAACTCGGGCAGTTCGTCGAGGAACAAGACGCCGAGATGGGCGAGGCTGATCTCACCTGGGCGGACGCGAAGCCCGCCGCCGACCAGCGCCGGCATGGACGCGCTGTGATGTGGCGCGCGGAACGGGCGCACGCGCTTGATCCGGCCGCCATTGAGCTCGCCCGCGACCGAGGCGACCATCGACACTTCGAGCGCCTCGGGCGGCTGCAGCGGCGGCAGGATTCCGGGAAGGCAGGCGGCGAGCAGCGACTTGCCGGCGCCGGGCGGCCCGCTCATCAGCAGATTGTGGCCACCGGCAGCGGCGATCTCCAGCGCCCGCTTGGCGACCTCCTGCCCCTTGACCTGGGCGAGGTCGGGCCCTGAGTCGGGCGGCTCGGCCTCGGCTTCGGGCGCGGGCGGAAGGATGGCGGTTCCGCGCAGGTGCGCGAGCAGCGCAAGCAGGTCCGGAGCCGCGATCACCTCCAGCTCCCCCGCCCACGACGCCTCGCTGCCCTGCGCCGCCGGGCAGATCAGCCCCTTGTCCTGCGAGCTCGCGTGGATCGCGGCGAGCAGGACGCCCGGCGAAGCGGCGATCCGGCCGTCGAGGCACAGTTCCCCGACCGCGACGTA
>DASUXP010000167.1:0-10700 GCA_036377835.1 Sphingomicrobium sp.
GCTTGTAAGGCTCGGCGCCGCGTCCCACCTCAGCGCCATGGAACAATATCACGGAACCACGATCCTCGGCGTGAAGAAGGCCGGCAGGACCGTCATCGCCGGCGACGGCCAGGTCAGCCTCGGCAACACGGTGATCAAGCCCAACGCGAAGAAGGTCCGCCGCATTGGCGAGGACGGCAAGGTGATCGGCGGGTTCGCCGGCGCGACGGCCGACGCCTTCACCCTGTTCGAGCGGCTGGAGAAGAAGCTCGAGCAATAGAACGGCCAGCTGCTGCGCTCCGCGGTCGAGCTGGCCAAGGACTGGCGCACCGACAAGTATCTGCGCAACCTCGAGGCGATGATGATCGTCGCCGACGCGGAGCAGCTGCTCATCCTCACCGGCAACGGCGTCGTTCTCGAGCCCGAAGGCGGGATCGCGGCGATCGGCTCGGGCGGCAATTATGCGCTCGCCGCGGCGCGCGCGCTCAGCGATTACGAGCAGGACCCCGAAGTGCTCGCCCGCCGGGCGATGCAGATCGCGTCGGAAGTGTGCGTCTTCACCAACGACCGGCTAACGGTCGAGACCGTGGAGTAGCCGTGCTTCGATACGGCATTTCGACTTCGCTCAATGCCTACTCAGCATGAACGGGGTTTGTTTGTTCCGCTCATCCTGAGTAGCGACTGAGCAGCGCGGAGCGCTGTCGAAGGCGCGTATCGAAGGACAAGCTCAGGGCGAACGGATGTTTTTGGATCGACGAACCTTCGCCGCCGGCTCCGCTGCATTGCTGTCGGGCTGCGCGACGGTCAGGGCGAGGCCACGCACGCTCAGCACCTGCACGCCGCTGGCGCCGGTGCTCGTCGACCAGAGCCGGGTGATCCGCACCGTCGCCGGACTTCGTCCCTACCGCCGCTCGGGCTTCGTCGTTCGCCGCGAGCAGCTCGGCGACAAGGCGCTGGTCCACAATTACGGCCACGGTGGCTCCGGCATCACGATGAGCTGGGGCACCTCGAAGCTCGCCACCGAGCTCGGACTTGCCGGGCACAGCGGGCCGGTCGCCGTGCTCGGGTCGGGGATCGTCGGCCTGTCGACGGCGCGGCTGGTGCAGGAGGCGGGCTTTCCCGTGACCGTATACGCCGCCGCGCTTCCGCCGGACACGACATCCAACGTCGCCGGCGGGCAGTTCCACCCGTTCGGGCTGTTCCGCGAGGATTCGGTCACGCCCGAGTTCATGGCGCAGTTCCGCCGCGCGCTCGATTACAGCTGGCGCCGGTTTCAGATCATGGTCGGCGACGACTACGGCATCCGCTGGCTTCCCACCTATGTCGAGGCGAGCGAGCCCGAGGCGCAGCAGATTGCGAACTTCCCGCCGGTGAACCGCATGCTGGGCCGGGCCGAGCACCCTTTTCCCTGGGCCGAGGCGCGGCGCTACGACACGATGTACGTCGAAACCGGCCGTTATCTTCGCCAGATGATCCGCGACGTTCAGGTCGCCGGAGGGCGGGTCGAGGTGCGGCGCTTCGCCACGCCCGCCGACATTGCCGCGCTGCCGGAGAAGCTGGTCTTCAACTGCACCGGCCTTGGCTCGCGCGAGCTGTTCGGCGATCAGGAGCTGCAGCCGATCCGCGGGCAGCTCGCCATCCTCGAGCCGCAGCCGGAGGTGCGATACGCCGCGCTCGGCGACTTCGGCTACATGTTCCCGCGGGCCGATGGGATCCTTCTCGGAGGCACCTTCGAGCGCGACGTCTGGGACCCCGCTCCACAGCCCGCGGCGATTGCCCGCATCGTCGCCAGCCACAAGAGCTTCTTCGAGAGCTTCCGCTGCACCGCTTGAAGTGATCCCACCCCGTCCCGACATCGGCCGGGAAATGAACTATCAATCCTCCATTCCCCAGAGCGGCGAGGGGCAGGCCGAAGTGCTGAAAGACAAGCTCACCCCAAAGGCGATCGTCGCCGCGCTCGATGAGCACATCGTCGGCCAGGACGACGCGAAGAAGGCGGTTGCGGTCGCGCTCAGGAACCGCTGGCGCCGGCAGCAGCTCAGCCCCGAGCTGCGCGACGAGGTGACGCCCAAGAACATCCTGATGATCGGGCCGACCGGCTGCGGCAAAACCGAGATCAGCCGCCGCCTCGCGCGGCTCGCCGACGCGCCGTTCGTGAAGGTCGAGGCGACCAAGTTCACCGAGGTCGGCTATGTCGGACGCGACGTCGAGCAGATCGCGCGCGACCTGGTCGAGGAAGCGGTGCGCCTGGAGCGCGATCGCCGCCGCGCCAAGGTTCGCGCCGGCGCCGAGGACGCCGCGATGGACCGGCTGCTCGACGCGCTTACCGGCAAGGGCTCCAGCGAGGCGACGCGGCAGAGCTTCCGGCAGAGGTTCGCCGACGGCAGCCTCAACAGCGCCGAGGTGGAGATCGAGGTCGACGAAGCGCCGTCGATGCCGTTCGAGATCCCGGGCATGGGCGCGCAGGTGTTCGACCTCCGCTCGATGATGGGCAAGCTCGGCGGGCAGCAGCCGCGCGCCAAGCGCAAGCTCAAGGTGCCCGACGCCTTCGCCCGGCTGACCGAGGAGGAAGCCGACAAGCGCATCGACCCCGACGACATCAACCGCGCCGCGCTGGCCGACGCCGAAGCGAACGGAATCGTCTTCCTCGACGAGATCGACAAGATCGCGGTCAGTGACGTTCGCGGCGGCTCGGTCAGCCGTGAGGGCGTCCAGCGCGACCTCCTGCCGCTGATCGAGGGCACGACGGTCGCCACCAAATACGGGCCGCTCAAGACCGACCATATCCTGTTCATCGCCTCGGGCGCCTTCCACATCGCCAAGCCGGCCGACCTGCTGCCTGAGCTGCAGGGCCGCCTGCCGATCCGCGTCGAGCTGAAGGCGCTGACGCAGGAGGATTTCGTCCGCATCCTCTCCGCGACGCGCGCGAGCCTCACCGAGCAATATCAGGCGCTGCTGGGCACCGAGGGGGTGACGCTCGAATTCGCCGAGGACGGGATCGAGGCGCTCGCCCGAATCGCCGCTGAAGTGAACGAATCGGTCGAGAATATCGGCGCGCGGCGATTGCAGACCGTGATGGAGAAGCTGCTCGAGGACGTCAGCTTCAACGCCGAGAACCGCCGCGGCGAGACGCTGGCGGTCGATGCTGCTTTCGTTGAGAAGCAGCTCGCCGGAATCGCGAAGAACGCCGACTTGTCGAGATACGTGCTCTGATCAGCTCCTCCCTGCCGGCGAAGCCGGTGGCGAGGGGAACCATGCGTAGCATGGTGGAGGGGTAACTGACGCCGCCGCCTCATACCCCTCCACCATGCAGTCTTCGCTGCATGGTTCCCCTCCCCACGACCCCGGATCAGGTCCGGGATCGCAGGGAGGAACCTGCTTTCCGATATCGCCACACCAGTCCGTTCACGAACGGCGGCCACAGGCTCGCCTTGACGCCCGCCAGCCTCAGCCATTTCGCGGCCCAGGTGTTGCAGGTCCTCAGCGCGCTGTGCTTGCCGGGCGCGCGGTAGAAGGCGTCGCAGCAGCCGTAGCCGGGATGGTCGATCCGCTGCAGGCGCCCGTTTTGGTCGAGCTGGAAATCGGCTCGGATCGCCGCCCATAAGCGGCGGTATTCCTCCGGCCTGAGCCGGATCTCGCGGGCCGCGTAGGACGGGTCGGAGACATATTCGACGTGCATCACCTGCCTGCCGCCGAACAGCGCCGACCAGATCGTCCGCGGCGTGATATCCCACCAGGTCGGGGTGTTGAGATAGACGCGCTCCTCGCCCGAACCGAAGGCCACCCAGCGCGCGTCCGGCGGGGCATTTGCAAAGTCGCCGTTCGGCAGCAGCGCCGCCCAGTCGAGCCCCTCCGCCTTTACCGGCATGATGATGTCGGCGTGGATGCCGTTGTCGGCGAGATAGATGGTCGTGCCTCGCGCCGGCTCGGTCCAGCCGCGGTTCACCGGCACGAGGGAGCCGAACAGCGCGGCGAGGAGATAGAGCGCGGGAAGCGCCAGGATCGCGCTGACGACCCGGCCTACCCATTTGCCTCTTTTGCCTTTTCGACGTCGCCGAGCCACGCAAGCCTCCCGCCGCACCTTGCCTCAAATCGCATGCCTGCCTAGATGCGCCGCAGTCGGGGCGTAGCGCAGCCTGGTAGCGCATCACACTGGGGGTGTGGAGGTCGCTGGTTCGAATCCAGTCGCCCCGACCATCCCGCGTCGCTCGCTTGCGAGCTATGCAGGATGCCCTTCGAACTCCGGATCAGGTCCGGGGGAAGCAGGGCTAACGTCTTCAAGGGATTCCACTCACGTCCATGTCCGTAGAACCCACCTTCTTGATGGCTGCCCTGCAGGCTGACCCGACCGGCGGCAGCGCCTTCGCCGCCTTCGTCAACTTCCTGATGCCGATGGTGCTGATCTTCGGCATCTTCTACATCCTCGTCCTCCGCCCGCAGAACCGGCGGGTGAAGGAGCACCAGGCCGCGATCAACGCGGTGAAGAGAGGCGATGAAGTGATCACCGGCGGCGGCATTCGCGGCAAGGTGACCAAAGTCACCGACGAAGATGCCGAGGTCGAGATCGCCGCCGGCGTCAAGGTGCGGGTGGTCAAGTCGACGCTCACCGGCGTCGTCTCCAAGACCAGCAAGCCCGCGAACGACTGATGCTCGAATTTCCCCGCTGGAAGGTCTGGCTCGTCGCGCTGGTCGTCGCGCTCGGAGTCCTCCTGTCGATCCCGAGCATCATCGCCGGGACGCCCTACGCCAAGCAATGGCCCTCGTGGCTCCCGCAATACAAGATCAGCCTTGGCCTCGACCTCGCCGGCGGCAGCCACCTGCTGCTCGAGGCCGACGCCCGCGACGCCCAGAAGCAGCGGCTCCAGGCGAAAGAGGACGAGATCGCGACCGAGCTTCGCCACGATCCGCGGATCGCCGTCGGCGATATTTCCACGGCCGGCGGGCGGCTGTCCTTCCTCGTCCGCGATCCCACCCAGGTCGATGCCGCGGTCGAGCGGATGCGCAAGCTCAGCGCGCCGCTCGCGCTGACCGGCACGCGCGACTGGGACGTGCAGGTGGTCGACCAGAACCGCGTCGTCCTCATTCCGACTCCGGCCGGGTCGGCCAAGGCGCTGAAGGACGCGATGGCGGTTGCCCGTGACGTCGTCCGACGCCGCATCGACCCGTCGGGAACCAAGGAAATCACCGTCATCACCGAGGGCGGAAACCGGATCCTGGTCGAGGTTCCGGGGGTCGAGGACCCCGAGGCGCTGAAGCGGCTGATCGGCCAGACCGCGCGGCTCGAATTCAAGCTCGTCGACATGGGGGCGGACCCGACCGAGGTGCAGCAGGGCCGCGCTCCGCCGGGCAGCCAGGTGCTGCCGATGGCTGACGGGCAGGGCTTCGTCGCGGTGAAGCGCCGCGTGATCGTGTCGGGCGACCAGCTGGTCAAGGCGCAACAGGAATTCGACGAGAACGGGCGGCCGGCGATCGGCTTCACCTTCAACACCGCCGGGGCGCGGCGCTTCGGCCGCGTGACCCAGGAGAATGTCGGCAAGCCCTTCGCCATCATCCTCGACGACAAGGTGCTCTCGGCTCCGACCATCCAGACCCCGATCCTCGGCGGCCGCGGGCAGATTACCGGAAGTTTCACCGTCGAAAGCGCCAACGAGCTCGCGGTGAACCTGTCCTCGGGCAAGCTGCCGGTGAAACTGAACGTGATCGAGGAACGCACCGTCAGCGCCGAGCTCGGCCAGGATTCGATTCACAAGGGCGTGATCGCGAGCGTCATCGGCACGTTCGGGGTCATCCTCTTCATGCTCGTCACCTACGGGCGGTTCGGGGTCTATGCGACCATAGCGCTCGTCGTGAATGCATTCCTGATCCTCGGCACCATGGCGATGTTCAACGCCACGCTGACGCTGCCGGGAATCGCCGGATTCATCCTCACCATCGGCGCCGCCGTCGACGCCAACGTGCTCATCAACGAGCGCATCCGTGAGGAAATGCGACGCGGGCGAAGGCTCCGCGACGCGATCGAGACCGGCTACAAGGAGGCCTTCCGGGCCATTTTCGACGCCAACGTCACCCACGTCATCTCGGCCGGGATCATGGCTTATTTCGGCTCCGGCCCGGTGCGCGGCTTCGCCGTCGTGCTGCTGATCGGCGTCGTCACCTCCGTGTTCACCGCGGTCTATTTCACCCGCATGCTGGTCGCCCTGTGGTTCCGCCACGCGCGCCCGCGCGAACTCCATATCTGAGGCCCTGGTTCATGAAGCTGCTCAAGCTCGTCCCCGACAACACCAACGTCGACTTCATGAAATGGCGCAACCTCGCCGTCATCCTGTCGACGCTGCTGACCGTCGCCTCGCTCGCCTACACCGCCTATCGCGGGCTCAACCTCGGAATCGACTTCGTCGGCGGGCAAGTCGTGCGCGTCGAGTTCACCCAGCCTGTCCACATCGAGGACCTGCGCGCGCGCGTCGCCCATCTCGGCGTCGGCGATGCCAGCATCCAGGCGCTCGGCAACGAACGCACCTACCAGGTGCGCCTGCCCAAGCCGGAAGGGCCGGAGACCGCGTCCAACGTCGTCGTGTCCAAGCTGCGCTCGGCGCTCCCGCAGCAATTCCCCGGCGCCCGCGTCGATGCCGGCGAATCCGTCTCGGGCAAGGTCAGCGAGGAACTGGCCGCGGACGGGGCCAAGGCGATCGCCTTCGCCATGCTCGGAATCGCCATTTACATCTGGGTCCGCTTCGAATGGCAGTTCGGGGTGGGGGCGCTGCTGACCTTGGCCCACGACGTCGCCATGACCCTCGGCTTCTTTGCATTCACGCAGCTACCGGTCGACCTCAATGTCGTCGCCGCCCTCCTCACCATCGTCGGCTATTCGCTCAACGACACGGTCGTCATCTACGACCGTATCCGCGAAAACCTTCGAAAATACCGCAAGATGGCGATCCTGCCGCTATTGAACCTGTCGCTCAACGAGACGCTGGCGCGGACGGTGGTCACCTCGATCACCGTGCTCATCGCTCTCGCAGTGCTGATGGCGATCGGGCCGGAAGTGATCTTCGGTCTCGCCATCGCCATCTTCCTCGGGGTCCTCATCGGCACCTATTCGTCGATCTACATCTCCTCGCCGGTGCTCGTCTGGCTCAAGGTCAACCCGCACAGTTTCGTCAAGCCCGAGGAGCGCGAGGCGACCGGTCCGCAAGCCGCCTGAATCGTTCAGCGAACGACAAGGTTCACCCGTCCAATCCACCCGCTTGGCCTGCCCAGAGGCCCACGCTAATGAGAGGCCTATGCCCAAGCTGACCCGTGCCGTAGTCCTGCTTATCGCCTGTGCCGCGATCCTCCCGGCAACCGGCTGCGCCCGCAACCGGACGCGCGCCGACCAGCCCTATATCGCGCGCGACGTGAACTCGCTCTACGCCGCGGCGAAGCGCTCGATGGACCAGGGCGATTACGAGATAGCGGCGAAGCTGTTCGACGAGGTCGAGCGCCAGCACCCTTATTCGGTGTGGGCCCGCCGCGCCCAGGTGATGAGCGCGTTCAATTACTATCTGGCGCAGAAATATACCGAAGCGATCAGCTCGGCGACTCGCTTCCTCACCATCCACCCGGGCAACGCCGAGGCGCCCTACGCGCATTACCTGATCGGCATGAGCTATTATCAGCAGATCACCGACGTGACGCGCGACCAGGCGATCACCCAGCAGGCGTCGGACGCGTTCGGCGAGCTGATCCGCCGCTACCCCGACAGCCGCTACGCGGCCGACGCGCGGCTCAAGCTCGACCTCATCAACGACCATCTCGCCGGCAAGGAGATGGAAATCGGCCGCTTCTACCAGCGCTCGGCCAACTGGCTGGCGGCGACGCTGCGCTTCCGCGAGGTCGTCGACAAGTACCAGACGACGAGCCACACGCCCGAGGCGCTGGAGCGGCTGGTCGAATCCTATCTCGCGCTCGGCACCCCGGCCGAAGCCTACAAGTCGGCCGCGGTGCTGGGGAAGAATTATCCTGAGAGCTACTGGTACCGCCAGTCGCTGCGCCTCCTGCTGGCTTACGAGAAGAAGCACCCCAAGCAGGCCGACTGGATCAGGTGAGGCGCACGCGGCGGGAATGCTGAGACAGCTCGCCGTCCACAACATCGTCCTCGTCGACCGGCTCGAGCTGGAGTTCGAGCCGGGGCTCGGCGTGCTCACCGGCGAGACCGGCGCGGGCAAGTCGATCCTGCTCGACGCGCTCGGCCTCGCGCTCGGCGCGCGCGCGGAAAGCGGGCTGGTGCGTTCGGGCGAGGACAGCGCCGCCGTCTCGGCGGAACTGGAGCTTCATGCCGACCACCCCGCGCAGCAACTGCTTCGCGAGCAGGGCATCGAGCCCGAAGCAGGCGAGCCGCTGATCGTTCGGCGGACGCTGAAGAGCGACGGCGGCAGCCGCGCCTTCGTCGCCGGGGCGGCGGTCCCCGCCGGCCTGCTCCGCGACCTCGGCGCACTGGCCGTGGAGGTGCACGGCCAGCATGACGACCGCGGCCTGCTCAACCCCAAGGGCCACCGCGCGCTGCTCGACGCGTTCGGTAAGCTCGACGCAGGGCCCGTTGCCGATGCCTGGGCGACCGTCACGCGCATCGAATCCGAACTGGCCCGCCAGCGCGCCGAGGCGGCGGAGGCCGAGCGGGAGCGCGACTATCTCGAGCATGCCTGCGAGGAAATTGAACGCCTTGCACCGGAGGAGGGCGAGGAAACGCGCCTCACCGAGGAGCGAGCCGCCATGCAAGCGGGGCTGAAGGCCGGGGAATCGCTGGCCGGGCTCGACGAGCTCCTCGGCGGGTCGGAGGGTGCGCTCGCGCTGCTGCGCCAGGCGGCGCGCCGCATCGAGCGCGGCGCGGCCGACCATCCGCTGCTGGCCGAGGCGCTTGCGTCGCTCGACCGCGCCGTCATCGAGGCGAGCGAAGCCGAGGAGCGCATCGCCCGCGCGGCGGATGCGCTCGCGTTCGACCCGGCGCGGCTGGAGCAGGCCGAGGCGCGGCTGTTCGACATTCGCGCGCTCGCCCGCAAGCATCGCGTCGAGGCCGATCGGCTGGCCGACCTTGGGCAGCAGATGCGGCAGCAGCTCGCGTCGATCGAGGCGGGCGCCGAGCGAATCGCGGAGCTTGACGCGGAGTTGCTTGCGGCGCGCGAGGCTTATGCGTCGGCGGCCGAGCAGCTCGGCCGGCAGCGTCGCGAGGCTGCGGCTCGACTCGACGCCGCGGTTGCCGCCGAGCTGGCGCCGCTGAAGCTCGACGCCGCGCGGTTCCGGACCGCGATCGGCGCTGCCGAACCCGGCTCGTCCGGAACCGACCGCGTCGAGTTCGAAGTGTCCACCAACCCCGGAGCGCCGTTCGGGCCGCTGACCCGGATGGCCTCGGGCGGCGAGTTGTCGCGCTTCATCCTCGCCCTCAAGGTCGCGCTGGCCGAGGCGGGCAGCGCCGCGACGATGATCTTCGACGAGGTCGACCGCGGCGTCGGCGGCGCGGTGGCCAGCGCCATCGGCGAGCGCCTCGCCCGGCTGGCGCAGGAGTCGCAGGTGCTGGTCGTGACCCATTCGCCTCAGGTCGCGGCGCGGGCCTCGCACCACTATCGGATCGAGAAGAGCCACGGCGCCGAGGGAACCCGCACCTCCGTTCGAAAGCTATCTCCCGAGGAGCGGCGTGAGGAGATCGCACGCATGCTGTCTGGCGCTTCGGTGACGGATGAGGCACGGGCACAGGCCGCGAAATTACTGGAGGCAGCATGAGCAAGGACCGGGCAATTCCGCACAGCTTCGAGGGCGAAAGCCTGGAGAGCGTGTTCGTGGGGCGACGCGACGGTGAGGCGCGGCCGACCGTGCTGATCATTCCCACGGTCATGGGCGTCACCGACCTCGAGGTCGGCTTCGGGCGGCAATTGGTCGAGCTCGGCTACAACGCATTCGTCGCCGACATTTTCGGCAAGGAATTCCACGGCGCGGCGCGCGACGTCTGCTTCGGCGAGATGACCCGGTTGCGCTCGGACCGCGCCGCGCTGAGGCGCCGGCTGCAGCACGTGCTGCAGGTCGCCAGCGGCCTCGACGAGGTGAACGCCGACCAGATCGTCGTCTCCGGCTATTGCTTCGGTGGCCAGTGCGCGCTCGACCTCGCGCGGAGCGGCGCCGACGTCGCCGCGGCGGTGAGCTTCCACGGCCTCTTCGACCCGCCCGGGCTGCCCGAGGAGAAGATCAAGGCCAAGGTCGTCGCCTTCCACGGCTGGGACGACCCGATGGTCCCGCCGGAGAAGGTGGTCGCCTTGGGCCAGGAGCTGACCGCGGCGGGGGCCGACTGGCAGATCCACGCCTACGGCCATGTCGCGCACGGCTTCACCAACCCCAAGGCCAGCGACCTCCAGATCGACGGAGTCCGCTACAACGCGCTCGCCGCCGAGCGCTCGTGGACCAGCTTCATCAGCCTTCTCGAGGAACTCTTTGGCTGAGGAGCTGAGCGAAGCCGAGGCCGCGAACCGCCTGATGCGGCTGGCGAAGGACATCGCCCGGCACGACACGCTCTACCACGACCAGGACGCGCCGGAGATTTCCGACGCCGAATATGACGCGCTGGTGCGCGAGAACCGCGAGCTCGAGGCGCGCTTCCCGCAGCTGGTACGGGCGGATTCGCCGTCGAAACGGCTCGGCGCTGCGCCGACCAGCGCAGGTCTCGCCAAGGTCGCGCACGCGCGGCCGATGCTCA
Source organism: Sphingomicrobium sp. (assembly GCA_036377835.1). GTDB lineage: Bacteria > Pseudomonadota > Alphaproteobacteria > Sphingomonadales > Sphingomonadaceae > Sphingomicrobium. Next base: position 10,697 of record DASUXP010000167.1, read on the forward strand.
GCCT
>DASUXP010000168.1:0-6820 GCA_036377835.1 Sphingomicrobium sp.
CCCCGCAGCAGCAGGGGAAGGTCGCCGCTGGTGCCGCGGGCCTCGCTCGTCAGCCGGCTTTTGAGCGGTCCGATCCGCTCGATGAGGCCCATGCCGAAGCGGCGGATGGCGGAAGCGGTCCTGCCAGGGACACCGTAGATGCGCGTCAGGCTGTCGGTTGCAAAGGCGACGGACAGCGCATCGAGCGAGCGCCAGCGCTGGTAGCGGTCGAGCAGCTGCGCGTCGCCCAGGTCGAGCCCGAGACGGGCGCCCTCGACCAGCACCTGGGCGAGTGCGGCAACATCGCGGAAGCCGAGGTTCAGGCCTTGGCCGGCGATGGGATGAATGGCGTGTGCCGCATCGCCGACGAGCACCAGCCGCTGCGCGGTCATCTGCGCCGCGTGATGGAACCCGAGCGGGAAGGACGAGCGCGGCGCGAGCATCTCGATCTTGCCGAGGAAGCCGCCCATCGCCGCTTCGGCTTCGGCGGCGAAATCCTCGTCATCGAGCGAAAGCCACCCGGCGGCGTCCTCGTTAGGCACCGACCAGACGATCGCCGACCGGTGCCCACCGGCGTCGTCGCTCATCGGAAGCAGCGCGAACGGGCCCGACGGAAAGAAGATCTCGTAGGCTACATGGTCGTGCGGCCGCTGGTGGCGCAGAACCGACACGATCGCCTGGTGGTCGTAGCGCCAGCGGGCGACGCGGATGCCGGCCTCCTCGCGGGTGCGCGAGTTGCGGCCGTCGGCGGCGATCAGCAGCGGCGCGTGCAGGCGGCGGCCGTCCTCGAGCGCGACGACGACGCCGTGATCGCCGCGGTCGACCGAGGTGACCCGCGACTTCCACATCAGCCAGATGTCCTTGCCGCTTTCCGCCCGCGCCTGGAGCGCGGCGCGGAGCTGGCGGTTCTCGTGCATCCAGCCCAAGGGTTCGTCGTCCTCCGGCTCGAAATGCAGCCCGCCGGGACGCAGCCCGTCGGCGACCGCGATCTCGCGGATCGGGCAGCCCGGCTCGGCGAGATGATCGGCGACCCCGATGGTGCCGAGCATGCGCATCGAGCTCGACGAGACGGCGCTGGTCCGCCCGTCGAACGCCGACCCCTTGCGCGGCTCGGGATCCGCGGGATCGACGACGATCGCCGAGATGCCGCTGAAATCGAGCGCGGACGCCAGGGCCAGCCCGACCAGCCCGCCGCCGAAGATGATCACGTCCGCCCGGTCCATGGCGCGGCCCTACTCCGTTCGTCGCGATGACGCCAAGAAGTTCGCTTGACCGGCGAGTCCGCGTGGGGGATTCTACGGGTTCGACACTGACCCGGGGGTGGAACATGGCGACCGTGGCTGCGCGCGTTCCGAAGCGCGATCTCGCGCCGGACTGGCGCGATGCGCTGCGCGCGTCGCTGAAGCGCTTCGCGGTGCGCAGCTGGGGCGCGGTCCTCGTCGGCCTCAGCCTCGCCGGCGCGCTCGCCCTCGCCACGCACAGCCAGAACGACCCGTCGCTGACCACCGCCGCCGGAGGCCCGCCGTCCAACTGGCTCGGCGCCGCCGGCGCTTATGCCAGCGATCTGCTGCTCCTCCTGTTCGGACTCGGCTCGATCCTGATGCTGCCGGTGATCGCGGTCGCCGGGCTGCGGATGCTGCGGCTGGAGCCCGCCGGGCGCATCGGACGCGGCCTGCTCGTCGCCGCGATCGGCGCGGTCCTAATCGGCGTCGCGCTCGGCCTTACGAGCGCTTCGGCAGTGTCCGGCCTGCCCGGCGGCTGGGGCGGGGCGCTCGGGCTTGCCGGGGCCTATGGCGTGAACCGCGGGCTCGACCTCATCTCCAATCCCTCGATCGCCGGGCCGGCGCGAATCGCCCTGCTGCTGCTGTTCGCGCTGGGCGGGCTCGTCCTCGGCTATCTCGCGCTTCGCCTAGAGGCTGCCGAGAAGGATTGGCTGCGCGGGCTGCTCAAGCGCCAGCCGCGCGAGCGCAGGGCTGCGCTGCGCACGACCGAGATCCGTGAAGCCCAGCCGGCGGCGGCCGCCCCGCCGCGCCCGCGCCCGGCGGTTGCGGTCGCGGAGCCGGCGCGGCCCGTCGCCCCCGCCGGCCGCGGACAAGGCCGCAAGACCGCGTCGCAGCCGAGCCTTGCGCTCGGGGACAGCTACCAGCTCCCGACGCTCGACCTGCTCTCGCGGCCGCCGGAAAAGGCGCGGCAGCAGATCGACCGCGCCGGCCTCGAGCGCAACGCGCGCCTGCTCGAGAGCGTGCTCGAGGACTTTCACGTCCGCGGCGACATCGTCGAGGTCCGTCCTGGCCCGGTCGTCACCATGTACGAGCTCGAGCCGGCGAGCGGGATCAAGGCGAGCCGGGTGATCCAGCTCGCCGACGACATCGCCCGCAACATGTCGGCGCTCTCCGCGCGCGTGGCGACCATCCCCGGCCGGAGCGTGATCGGGATTGAGCTGCCCAACCCGAAGCGCGAGACGGTGAGCCTGTCGGAGCTGATCGGCAGCCAGGCATTCGAGGACCAGAATCACGCGCTGCCGCTGATCCTCGGCAAGAACATCGCCGGGGACCCGGTCATCGCCGACCTCGCGCCGATGCCGCACCTGCTCGTCGCGGGCACCACCGGCTCGGGCAAGTCGGTCGGGCTCAACTGCATGATCCTGTCGCTGCTCTACCGTTACGCGCCCGACCAGGTGAAGCTGATCATGATCGACCCGAAGATGCTCGAATTGAGCATGTACGACGACATCCCGCACCTGCTGAGCCCTGTGGTCACCGAGCCGGGGAAGGCGATCCGCGCCCTGAAGTGGACCGTCGAGCAGATGGAAGAGCGCTACCGGATGATGGCCAACCTCGGGGTGCGGGCGCTGCCGAGCTTCAACTCCAAGGTGCGCGAAGCGAGGGCCAAGGGCTCCAAGCTCGGCAGGCGGGTGCAAACCGGTTACGATGCCGACAGCGGCCAGCCACTCTACGAGACCGAAGAGCTCGACTATGAGGTGCTGCCGCAAATCGTCGTCGTGGTCGACGAGCTCGCGGACCTGATGATGACCGCCGGCAAGGAGGTCGAGTTCCTGATCCAGCGGCTGGCGCAGAAGGCGCGTGCGGCCGGCATCCACCTGATCATGGCGACGCAGCGGCCGTCGGTCGACGTCATTACCGGCGTGATCAAGGCCAATCTACCGACCCGCATCAGCTTTCAGGTGACGAGCAAGATCGACAGCCGCACGATCCTCGGCGAGCAGGGCGCCGAGCAGCTGCTGGGCAAGGGCGACATGCTGTACATGCCGGGGGGAAAGCAGATCATCCGCGTCCACGGCCCGTTCGTCACCGACGAGGAGGTGCGCGCCGTCGCCGAGCATTGGCGCAAGCAGGGCTCGCCCGATTACGTCCAGGCGGTGACCGAGGAGCCCGAGGACGGCGGCTATCTGTTCGACGGCCAGCCGACCGGCGAGGACGACGCCGAGACCCAGCTCTACCGCAAGGCAATCCAGATCGTCGCGGAGAGCCAGAAGGCGTCGACCTCCTATCTCCAGCGGCAGCTCCGCGTCGGCTACAACAGCGCGGCGCGCCTCATCGAGCGGATGGAGAAGGACGGCCTCGTCGGCCAGCCCGACCACGTTGGCCGCCGCGAAGTGCTGATCGATCCCGACGGCCATCCAATCTGAGCGGGGACGCCTGAACGGAACGGAACCGGAAGGTTCAGCACGCATTCAAGGCCAAAACGCCAGTCAGCGGCGCAAATCCCCAGGAGTTGATTGCATGAGTTTTCCATCGACCTTCGCGCGCGCCCTTGTTCCGGTGACGTTGGCGGTCTCGGTTCCGGCGGCGGCGGCCATTTCGCCCGACCTCGCCAAGGTCCAGGCACACATCACGTCGGTCGACACGATGACGGCGAACTTCGTCCAGACCGATGGCAAGGGCCGCTCGGCCGCGGGCACGCTGCAGCTCAAGCGCCCCGGGCGGATCCGCTTCCAGTACGGCAGCGGCGACCTGCTGCTCGTTGCCAACGGCGGCCGGCTGGTGTTCCTCGACTATACGGTCGGCCAGAAATCGAGCTGGGCGCTCGACAAGACCCCGCTCGGGATGCTGCTGTCGGCCAATCCGGACGTGAAGCGGATCGCGCGCATCCAGCCGAACAAGGACAAGCGCATCCTCGTGGTGAAGGCGCACGATGACCGCCATCCCGAATTCGGGTCGCTGATCCTCGCCTTCCTCCGCTCGCCTTCGGCCCCCGGCGGACTCCAGCTCTACGGGTGGACCGCGATCGACGCGCAGAACAAGCGCACCACGGTCAAGCTGTCCAACGTGCGCTACAATGTCGCCGTGCCGGAGAGCGCGTTCAGCTACGCCGAACCGCAGAAGAAGAAGCGGTGAATTAAAAAAGTTTCACATTGGAACTGTTCATCGCGGCGTCAGCCAGAACGGTCTAAAAAGAAACTCGATTCTGCAACTGCTCGGGGTTTCCCCCTGTTACCCGGGGTCCTGCAGAATCCCTTGCGTGACGAACGCTAGGCGGCCCTCGCTCCATGCCCCCGGAGCGGGGGCCTTTGCTTTGCGGGGACCTCGCGACGAGGCTAAGCGGCAGTTGTGAGCAAACGGCTGAAAATCGCATCCTGGAACATCAATTCGGTGCGCGCCCGTGCGGCGCTCGTCGAGCGGCTGATCGCCGAGCAGCAGCCCGACATCCTCTGCCTCCAGGAAACCAAGGTCCTCGACACGATCTTCCCCGGCGACCTGTTCCGGCGCCACGGCTACCTCCACCATGCGCTCAACGGCCAGCGGATGCACCACGGCGTCGCCATCCTCAGCCGGGTGCCGCTGAGGGATCCCGGCAAGCACGACTGGCAGGACAATGGCGAGGCGCGGCATGTCGGCGTACGGCTCGAATGCGGAGTGCGGCTGGAGAACGTCTATGTGCCCGCGGGCGGCGACACGCCGGATCGCACCCTCAACCCCAAGTTCGGGCAAAAGCTCGATTTCATCGAACGGATGACGCGCTGGTCGGATTCGCTCGACGAGCCGACGATCATCGTCGGGGACTTCAACGTCGCGCCGCTCGAATGCGACGTATGGAGCCACAAGGCGCTTCTGAACGTGGTCAGCCACACGCCGGTCGAGGTCGAGGCGCTGAAGCGGCTGCAGCAGGCGCACGACTGGATCGACATCGGCCGTCGCTTCGTCCCCGCACCCGAGCGCTGCTACACCTGGTGGAGCTACCGCTCGCCCGACTGGACGAGGAATGATCGCGGCCGGCGACTCGACCACATGTGGGCTTCGCCGGAGCTCTCCGGCCACCTCGCGGGGCACGCCGTGCTCGAACCGTGCCGCAACTGGGAGCGGCCGTCCGACCACGTCCCGCTGATCTGCGAGCTCGCGGTTTGAGCGCTGCGCCGCCGATCCGCCGCGCCATTGCCGCGCTGCGCGCGGGCCGGCCGGTGAGGATCGATTCCGACCGTCCGATCGCGGTGCTCGCGGTGGAAACAGCAACGCCGGAGTTGCTCGAGCTGCTCGATCCCAAGGGTGGTGCCCCGCTCTTGATCAGCGGCGAGAGAGCGGCGGCCTTGTCCCTTGCGAACGAACGCGACGCGGCCGACCCGGCACAGCCGGTGATGGTCGAGCGCTCTGGTTGGTTGGATGCCGAAACGGCACTGGCGCTCGCCGACCCCGGCCGCGATCTCGACCGCGCGCCCGCCGGGCCGCTTCGTCCGCTCGCCGTAGATTGCGCCGATGCCGCCAGTGCGGCCTTGGCCCTGGCGCGCTCCGCGGGGCTGTTGCCGGCGCTCTGGCTGGTCGATCCGGCGAGCGGAACGGTGTCGGTCACCGTCGACGAGGTTCGCAGCGAGCGCCGGAACCCCGGCGTCGAGATCGTCGCCCGCGCGCGGCTGCCGCTCGACGGACTGCCCGAGACTCAGATCGTCGCCTTCCGCGCCTCGGACGACGGGCAGGAGCATGTGGCGCTGGTGATCGGCGCGTTCGGCGGGGCGCCGCCGCTGGTGCGCCTCCACAGCGAATGCCTCACCGGCGACGTGTTCGGTTCGCTCAAATGCGACTGCGGCCCGCAGCTCAAGGAAGCGCTGCGCATCATCGGCGGCGAAGGCGGCGGTGTGCTGCTCTACTTGCGCCAGGAGGGCCGCGGCATCGGCCTCGCCAACAAACTGCGCGCCTATGCGCTGCAGGACCGCGGCCTCGACACGGTCGACGCCAACCGGCGGCTCGGCTTCGCCGACGACGAGCGCGATTATGCCCATGCCGCTGCAATGCTGCGCGCGCTCGGAATCCAATGCGTGCGCCTGCTCACCAACAATCCGGCCAAGGTCAGCGGGCTGGAGGACGCCGGCATCGAAGTGATCGAGAGAGTCGCGCACCACATGCCAGCCAACCCCCACAACGCCGACTATCTCGCGACCAAGCGCGACAAGAGCGGACACCTTTCCTGAGACTTCCTCCCTGCGCCGCAGGCGCGGGGAGGAATTTCAATCTTCGAACAGCGCCGTTCCGACCCGGACGGTGGTGGCGCCCAGCATCACTGCATCTTTGAAATCGCCTGACATCCCAATGCTCAAGCCGCTGACGTCATGGCGTCGGGCAAGCTTGGCCAACAGCGCGAAATAGGGTGCCGGCTCCGCGTCGACGGGCGGAATGCACATCAGCCCGGCGAGCGGCAGCGGGGAGGCGCGGACCGCGGCGACAAGTTTGCCGACCTCGGCAATGGCGCAACCGCCCTTCTGCTCCTCTTCGCCGATGTTCACCTGCACATAGACGGCCGGGAACCGGTCCGCCTTCTCGGATTCCTTCGCCAGCGCATCGAGGAGCGAGAGGCGATCGAGCGAGTGGATCGCGTCGAACAGGCGCACCGC